>DAOWFB010000108.1 GCA_030638205.1 Thalassospiraceae bacterium | reverse complement strand
AATTACCAATGAGTAGCAAATGGGATGCCCGTTTTCTTCGCCTTGCCGGCGAAGTTGCCAGCTGGTCAAAAGACCGCTCAACCAAGGTTGGTGCGGTAATCGTCACGGAAGATAAAACGCCGGGGCCATATGGATATAACGGTTTTCCCCGGATGATAGACGACGAAATCGAAGAACGCCATGAACGGCCCAACAAATACGATTGGACCGAACACGCCGAACGCAATGCAATTTATAATGCGGCCCGGGTTGGTTTTAACCTGACCGGATGCACAATTTATGTAACCCATGTGCCCTGCCCCGATTGCGCCCGCGCCATTTTGCAATCTGGCATCAAGCGGGTGGTGGTGGACAAGGCCAGCGTATCGGACGCAGATTTCCAAAAGCGTTGGGATGAAAAAGGTCAGTTTTCGGAAAAAATGTTTGCTGAGGCCAAGGTAAAAATGGATTACGGAAACGCCCTCAGCGAATCGCAGATTCGCGATTAATTTAATAAGCGCGAAGACGATATCAGGGGTTAGGAAACCTAATTAAGCTCGGCCCGAACTTTGTCGCGATAAACATCAATTGAAACCATCTTGCCCTTTACCTGGGTGTACCAAAACTGCCAGCCATTGCATGCGGGTGCTTTTTGCACAAACGCACCGACCTGATGGATTGAACCTTTGAAATCTGATGTTACCAATGTTCCATCGGCGCGAACCTTGGCCGAATAGCGCCCGCGCGGGTCGGTTAATACGGTTCCGGGGCGTATCATGCCGCGCTCAACAATGGTGCCAAACGGAACCCGCGGCAGGGAACGTTTGCTTTCGTTCATTACCAATGATTTATCTTTTACTTGGACGACCTTTTTAATACGGTTTCTGGCCAGTTCGGCGTATTCGTCTTCGCGTTCCAGACCGATGAAATGACGGCCCAATGCCTTGGCCACCGCGCCAGTTGTGCCAGAACCAAAAAACGGATCCAACACAACATCGCCCACTTCGGAGCTTGAAAGCATTACCCGGTATAAAAGGCTTTCCGGTTTTTGTGTCGGATGGGCTTTTTTTCCATCTTTTTTCAGGCGTTCGCCCCCGGTGCAAAGGGGCAAAGTCCAATCGGAGCGCATTTGAAAATCATCATTTAATGCTTTCATGGATTCGTAATTAAAGCGGTAACGCGCCTCTTTATCCCGCGCCGCCCAGATAAGCGTTTCATGGGCATTGGTAAAGCGCCGCCCCCTAAAATTTGGCATTGGGTTGGTTTTTAACCAAACGACATCGTTTAACATCCAAAACCCGATGTCCTGCATTAGCGAGCCAACCCGGAAAATATTATGATAGCTGCCAATAACCCAAATGGAACCATCGGGTTTTAGCAATCTGCGTGCGGCCTTCATCCATTTGGCGGTAAATTCGTCATAGGCTTTGAAGCTGGCAAATTGATCCCAATGATCATCAACCGCATCGACCTTGGTATTATTGGGGCGAACAAGGTCGCCTTCCAATTGTAAATTATATGGTGGGTCGGCAAAAATCATATCGACGGAACCTTCGGGCAGGCTTTCCATCAATTCAATGCAATCGCCAACAAGCACTTCGTCCAACGGCAGGGTGGATTTATCCACCTCGACGTTTTTTAAAGTTTTTTTGCCAGATTTTTTGCCAGATTTTTTGACGGTCGTCTTTTTTGTCACTTTGATTCCCACCCTGATTCAATAGCGCTTGGTCATCGCGGGGGCATCAAAGCAAGTGGACGAATCCACGTCAAGAAAATAAATGGAATCAATAACTTATGATGATTCGCTAATGACACATGTTGAGTCATGGTGGAATCAGAGCAGCAACATATTGTGTTTTTGGCTTAAAAATAATTTATGAATTTTTTTCAATAATCGCCCGAATTGGCGCAAAACTTTTACGGTGATGGTTTGTTATACCAAGTTTTTGCAAACCCGATTGATGGGCCTTGCTTCCGTAACCTTGGTTTGTTTCCCAACCGTATCCGGGGTTAAGCCCTGCCAATTCGCCCATAATTTTATCGCGGGTTACTTTTGCAATAATTGATGCAGCGGCAATTGAAAGCGAAATTCCATCACCACGAACAACGGTTTGCACCCGGCAATTAAGTTTTGGCGCACGGTTGCCATCCACCAATGCGGTGGCGGGCGTAATATTTAGGCCATCCACCGCGCGAGCCATGGCCAGCATGGTTGCGCCCAGAATATTATTCTTATCAATCTCGTCCACATTGGCAATGCCGACCCCGATGGTCGCGCAAGATTGCAACATGGAAAAAAGTTCTTCGCGTTTTTTTGGTTTTAATTTTTTTGAATCGTCCAGCCCGTTAATAAGGGCATCGCCCATACCCGCCCTATCCAATATTACCGCACCAGCCACCACCGGGCCTGCCCATGGGCCACGCCCGGCCTCATCTACACCGGCAATGATGCCGTCCAAACCGTTTTCTATGGAAAAATCAGGCATTTAGTGTCTCTCAATTAAAGCCTAAATAAATATATCCTAACACGCACCAATATATGTCGTGTTATGATTTTCACCATGCTGAAAATAATCATCCCCACCATGAATGCCGAGGCCACATTGGCGCAAACGCTTATCAGTATATCTGGGGCCAGCATATCTGGCGCTAGCGTTATGGTGGTCGATGGCGGCTCTGGCGATAGCACCCCAAGCATTGCGCGCGAACTAGGCGCTAGCGTTGTTGAGGGTGCCCCCGGTCGCGGACGTCAACTTGCGCACGGTGCAAACCTAGCCATTAAAAAAAACGAAGCAAAGTGGATTTTGTTCATTCATGCAGATAGCGTGCTTTCGCCCGACTGGATGGTAAGCGTTACAAAGTTTATGAACGATCCCGCAAATAAAATGCGCGGCGCATATTTCAGGTTGGCTTTTTCCACAACTAGCAATGGCGCAAAAAGAGTTGCAGGCCTTGCCAACTGGCGGGCAAAAACATTTGGCCTTCCCTATGGCGATCAAGGATTATTAATATCGACAGAGCATTACCAAAAAATTGGTGGTTTTAATCAAGGCATGAATTTGATGGAAGACGTGGACATGGTGCGGCGTATTGGCAAAAAAAATCTTGTCTGCCTGAACGCGGTCATCACCACATCGCCCGTTCGTTATTTGCGAGGTGGCTGGTGGGCGCGGCCAATGCGCAACCTTGTTTGTTTGTTGCTTTATTATGTTGGGGCCAACCAAGAAACGCTAAAGAGAATTTATAAATGAAAAAAATGGGCCACCTTGTACTAATGGTAAAAGAACCACGCATGGGTCGGGTAAAAACACGGCTGGCCGATGAGATTGGCGTTATTAACGCGTGGCGTTTTTTTAAATTAAATGTTGCCCGCACCGCAAATACGCTACGTGATAAACGCTGGCATTGCTGGCTTTCAATTACACCGGATACGGCAACGAACGAACGGGGCATCTGGCCCCGTGGTTGGAAACGAATAAAACAAGGAAACGGCGACCTTGGTATGCGAATGCTAGCCCCAATGAAATCATTACCGCCCGGCCCGGTAGTAATAATCGGCAGCGATGTTCCGGGCATCACCAAAGCACATATAAACACCGCGTTCCGAGCGCTGGGGGCAAATGATATGGCCATTGGCCCGGCAACAGATGGCGGCTATTGGCTGGTTGGGCAAAGACGCAGGCCCATAACCATTAATCCCTTTAAAAATGCTAGATGGTCAACACCCCACGCACTGGACGATACGCTGGCAGATGCATTGGCATCACCTAGGCGCATACGCATCTCGCTATTGGATATCTTGTCCGATGTAGATACGGCCAAAGATTATGCCGAATGGAAAAAGAAGCGCTGAATTAATATGAATTAATGGATATAATTAATTTTTGCCATCGGCGACCACCATTGGCTCTTGCCCAAGCGAGCGATAGGTTGGCCATTTACCACTTGCCACCGCATCAAGCGATGGTGACGGCTGGCCCAGACGGTCACGATAAACCCAAAGGTTGGCCAAAACCCGTTCAATAAATATGCGAGTTTCACGCGAAGGCAGGCTTTCGATAAAGAAAAGCGAATCGCCCATATCATTTCCTTTGCGTCGCCATTTATTAAGGTTGCCCGGCCCACCATTCCATGCGGCGGCCATTAAAAATAAATCGCCTTTTATTTTTTTATCTTTTAGCAAAATTTGAATGTAACGTTGGCCCAGGGCAAGGTTGTGGCTGGGGTCAAACAATGCCGATCTTTTGCTCCAAC
Organism: Thalassospiraceae bacterium; assembly: GCA_030638205.1. Lineage (GTDB taxonomy): Bacteria > Pseudomonadota > Alphaproteobacteria > Rhodospirillales > Magnetovibrionaceae > DAOVVL01. The sequence continues at coordinate 715 of DAOWFB010000108.1, read as the reverse complement.
GATAGCGTTTATCGCGAGCAACAAACCCTGCTGTTCGGGGCATAAGCTGCATTAAGCCACGCGCACCAACGCCAGATTTGGCCTTGGGATTAAAGCGGCTTTCTTGTCTAACCAATGCATATATAAGTGCGCGGTCGACCTTGAAGCCGTCTTCCGGTTGCCAGATAGGAACCGGATAAACCGCGCCGTCCAAGCCACCGCCATCGGGGTAAAGCATGGCATCAAGGCGCATGGAAAGTTCTGCCATGCCAGCATTTGCGGCAATGGCTAAAATATCATTGGCGACGTTCATTGGTGCCAATGTCGCAACCTTTCTTAGCTCGCGTTCAGCCAAAACACCTTGGTCAAGTTGCAACAAAGCAAGTGCGCGCCTGCCGCCTTTGTTGTCTTTTAATTTTCTGGTTTCACTTCCGGCAAGGGGTGGGATTTCCCAATTAAACTTGGCGTCACGCCCGATTAAACGCCCTGCCAACATTCCATAAAATGTGCGTGGGTGTGAGCCAGCCTTAGCCAGCAATGCGGAAACTTTTTCCGGTTTTCTGGCAACAAGATAGGCCCGTGCCGCCCAAAATGCAGACGCCGAATGGGTCCACGGTGCCCGGTCAAATTCGGCTGCCTTTTCAAAATTATTGGCCGCGCGCAAAAATTCACCCTGACGCCATAGGGCAAGACCCGCAATCCAATGGGCCTCTGGCAAGAACTTGCCCGAACGCTT
>DAOWFB010000136.1 GCA_030638205.1 Thalassospiraceae bacterium | reverse complement strand
GCAACGCTTAAGCCACCATGCGCCAGCGCCAATGAAAGCGTACCACCGGCAAGCCCACCACCCACAACCAAGACATCTACGGTTTTTGTTTTTTTGCTCATTCTTATTCTTCTTTAAAAGCCTCAGGTCCCCATAGTTATTGCACCACTATGCCAGATTAAGCGGCAATTTTGGGTGGTATCATTATTGCCTAAATAATAATCATCAATATTTAGCTGCATATATTTTAAGCAAAATTATGCTGATTTATTTAAATACGCTATGGCAACAATATATATAACCTTTTGATTCTAATCAGTAAATAGGAAAATCCCCAAACTGGCCAATACTGGCACGGAACTTGAAATGTAAGGGGTGTACCGAACAAAAACCCGGTGCAAGAGCCGATCAATTTGATCGAATTTTTTAAACCGAGGCCACCAGCAAAAGGGAACCAACCACATGAAACTTATCATGGCCATTATTAAACCCTTCAAGCTAGACGCGGTTCGCGCAGCACTTGGCGAACTTGGCGTTGAAGGCATGACTGTTAGCGAGGTCAAAGGATACGGCCGCCAACGCGGACAATCAGAAATTTATCGCGGTGCAGAATACGAAGTCCATTTCCTGCCCAAGGTCAAACTTGAAATCGCAGTTCCAACTGACCTGGTTGACCGGGCAATGGAAGCGATCAAATCAGAGGCCGGTTCCGGACAAATAGGCGACGGCAAAATCTTTGTTGTTGATCTTGAATCTGTAATGCGTATTCGCACCGGCGAAAAAGATGGCAATGCACTTTAGGTGCCATTTTAAATCTAAGGGCACACACCCAAACGGAGAGATCCTATGAAAATAATAAAAAGCAGTTTTTCACTTAAAAAATATGGCGTGTTGGGCGCAGGGCTATTTGCACTTGCCAGCTCGCCCGCATCTGCGGCCGTGGAAGCAGAAACACAATACGTATTTAACACCTTTGCATTTTTGTTTTCTGGTGCATTGGTAATGTTTATGGCCGCTGGTTTTGCAATGCTTGAATCCGGTCTTGTGCGCTCTAAAAATACCGCAACAATTTGTTTAAAAAATATCATGCTGTTTTCCATTGCCGGTATTACTTTTTACGGCGTGGGCTACAACCTGATGTACATGGGTGTTGATGGCGGGTTTATGGGAACGTTTTTGCCTTGGGTCGCAGATGATGCCTCCGCCGGTGCCGGTGATTTCAGCGGTGGTTATTCGGCAAGCTCCGACTGGTTTTTCCAGATGGTATTTGTCGCCACGGCGGCCTCTATTGTTTCCGGCACCTTGGCCGAGCGTATAAAATTATGGCCGTTTCTTGGCTTTGTCGTTCTTTTGACCGCATTCATTTACCCAATTCAGGGTGCATGGCAGTGGGGCGGCGGCTGGCTTTCCGAGGCTGGCTTTGTTGATTTTGCCGGCTCGACAATTGTTCACTCAACCGGTGGCTGGGCCGCGCTTATGGGTGCAATTATTTTAGGACCACGCATTGGTAAATATGCCGCCAATGGCCGTGTCCAGCCCATACCCGGGGCAAACATGCCGTTGGCAACTGTTGGCACATTTATTTTGTGGCTCGGTTGGTTTGGCTTTAATGGTGGCTCGCAACTAGCACTAGGCACGGCTGGTGATGCAATTGCCATGGCCAACATTTATGCCAACACATCCATGGCCGCTGCCGGTGGTGTGGTTGGGGCCGCATTGCTGACCCAGTTGCTTTACAAGAAAACTGATCTTTCATTGGCGCTTAACGGTGCAATTGGTGGTTTGGTTTCAATTACCGCCGGGCCGGACACACCAACAATTGGTGCGGCAATTTTAATTGGCGCCGTTGGTGGCATCATAGTTGTTATTGCGGTTCCACTTTTGGACAAGCTAAAGATCGATGATGTTGTTGGCGCAATTCCAGCCCACCTTTTATCAGGCATCTGGGGAACCATGGCGGTTCCACTTACAAATGCGGATGCCAGTTTCGCCACCCAGCTAACGGGTGTTGTGGCAATTGGTAGTTTTGTTGCCATTAGCTCTGCGGCGTTTTGGATGCTTCTGAAATTTACCGTCGGCATTCGCGCCGGTGAAGAAGAAGAAATGATGGGTCTCGATAAATCTGAACTGGGGCTGGAAGCATATCCTGAGTTCGGGCGGGGCGGGCATAGCTCTTAAAACAACGGCCCTTTAATAAACTTATGACCCGGAGGCTTTTAGTTTCCGGGTCATTTTTATAATTTTTGCATTATTTTTGGGCACAATGGGTGCCTGTGCCTAACAGGCAGGCATTAATTATATGGGGCGATGCCCGCCTACCCGCGACTTTGCCCATAATTTCAACTGTTTAAGTCCAATATCCATGGTTGGCATGGAACTTGTAATATCTAGCCCATAAGGACAATTTAAAAATCATTTCTGGGGCGGAACAATCATGGACAATAACAATGGAATGGACGTTTTTTTCGTACTAATGGGCGCTGCCATGGTCTTGGCCATGCATGCGGGCTTTGCATTTCTTGAGGTTGGCACGGTCAGGCGCAAGAATCAGGTAAACGCCCTAGTAAAAATTATTGTGGATTTTGCTGTTTCCACCATTGCCTATTTTTTCATCGGCTATTCCATCGCCTATGGGGTTAACTTTTTTTCTTCCGCAAGCGTATTGACCGGAGCAAACACGCTTGATGGCAGCACCTTTGGCTTTGCAAAAAATGGCTATGACCTTGTTAAGTTCTTCTTTTTATTGACCTTTGCAGCAGCAATTCCAGCCATTATTTCCGGTGGCATTGCCGAGCGTTTCCGTTTTTGGCCCCAAGTACTGGCCACCGCCATTTTAGTCGCCGTTATCTACCCAACATTTGAAGGCATGGTCTGGAATAATAATTTTGGTTTCCAAGATTTCATGGAAAACACCTTTGGTGCGCCGTTTCATGATTTCGCCGGATCCGTAGTTGTGCACGGGGTTGGCGGCTGGCTTGCCCTTGGTGCGGTGGTTCTGCTGGGCGCGCGCATGGGCAGGTATAAATCCGATGGCCGGGTCGTTGGTATTCCGCCATCGAATATTCCGTTTCTGGCGTTAGGTTCGTGGATACTTGTGGTTGGCTGGTTCGGCTTTAACGTGATGAGCGCACAGTCAGTCGATGGCATTAGTGGCCTAGTTGCGGTTAATTCATTAATGGCCATGGTTGGTGGTGTGTTGGCGGCATTGGTATTTGGCAAAAACGATCCGGGCTTTACCCATAACGGGGCCTTGGCCGGGCTGGTCGCCGTTTGCGCGGGCTCAGACATAATGCACCCCATCGGCGCATTGGCAACGGGTGCCATTGCCGGCGGGCTTTTCGTTTGGGGATTTTCCCAAGCACAAAACAAATGGCGCATCGATGATGTGCTGGGCGTATGGCCGTTGCATGGAATGTGCGGTGCATGGGGCGGCCTTGCCGCTGGGGTTTTCGGCCTTGAAGCACTGGGCGGAATTGGCGGGGTCACATTTGCATCCCAGCTGGTCGGAACCATAATAGGCGTTTCCTTGGCAGGCATAGCAGGCTTTGTAGTTTATGGAATTATAAAAGCCGCCATAGGAATTCGCCTTAACGAAGATGAAGAATATCAAGGCGCAGACCTTGCCATTCACCACATTAGCGCCTACCCGGAAGAAGACACTGGGGCGTAGGGGCAAAAAAGTACCCACAGCCCAAAAATGGCCTAATAAGTCCAAATATGGGGCTTTTTACCCCCTTAATGCCCCATATATTGGGGCCATAAGCCACGCGCCCAAGCTTTGTAAATAACATCAAGATATAGTGTTAAGGTATTGTAAATGCTTAAGAGTGTAATAATTTTACATGGCTTGGATTACACAAAAAGCAGGCAATGGGGCCCTTCTGCCAGAAGGCGGACGAACCTACATAACCAACCGCCTGAGCGAAACCGCAGGCATAGCCACTATTGCCGTGGCCGTGGCCTATGGCGCAGCGTTGGCCAGCTTTGCGTCTTCTGATCCTTCTTTAAATTCTGCCGCCAGCGGGCCGGTACAAAATCTGCTGGGCAGCTTCGGCGCAATTGTTTCTGATGTTGCCTTGCAGTCATTTGGCCTTGGTGCGTGGCTACCAGCAATTGCATTGTTCGCGTGGGGGTTTTTGCTGGTGCGCAAAGTGGGGCTTTCACATTTATGGCTGCGCATTGTTTTATCCATTTGTGCGCTTATTGCACTTTCGGTTTCGGCTACAATTATCAAACCCTATCAAACATGGCCGCTGGTAAGCGGGCTTGGTGGCGTTAGTGGTGAAATACTTTTAGATCGCACAGTTTTGTTTTTACAAAATGCAGGCGCATCAAAAACTTTTTTCAACCATATAACCATAGCTGCAACAGTTGCATTACCGGGAATTGCCGCGTTTGTTTTTTCATTGGGGTTGCCAACATCTGATTGGCAAAAAGTTACCCGCGCACTTATGTGGATTAACACAAAACTTGGCGCATACATTTTAAAGGGCGCACACCATATTTCAACGCGCAGCCAAAAAGAAGATTATGATGGACTTGTTGATGGCGGCCCACAAATAACAGGCGTCAGCCCGCGTGCACGCAAAACAGAGCGCACCGCCATTAAACCAAGAGCAAGAAAGAAAGACCTAATCGCGCCAAAGACACCAAAGGCAAAGGTCGGGCGCAAGGCAGAGGCCCAACGCCAGAAATCATTGGATCTGGGCATGGGTAGTGAATACAAATCACCGCCGCTTGATTTGCTGGATGCGCCGGACCCATCGCGCAGCGATAACGCCCCAACGCCAGAAGCACTAGAACAAAATGCCGCCATGCTTTCAGGCGTGTTGGAAGATTTCGGTATTCGTGGCGAGATTGTAAAGGTAAGACCGGGGCCGGTTATTACCCTCTATGAACTAGAGCCCGCACCGGGAACAAAGTCATCTCGGGTGATTGGTTTAAGCGACGATATCGCCAGATCCATGAGCGCAATTTCTGTTCGCGTTGCCACCGTACCCGGGCGCAACGTAATTGGTATTGAGCTGCCCAACCAAAGCCGCGAAATGGTTTATCTGCGCGAGCTTTTAGCATCTGCCGATTTTGAAAAATCAAAAGGCGTGCTAACCATGACGTTGGGCAAAAATATTGGCGGCGTTCCGGTTAATGTTGACCTTGCGCGCATGCCGCACCTTCTTATTGCGGGTACCACTGGTTCGGGTAAATCGGTTGGCCTTAATGCAATGATACTGTCATTGCTTTATCAAAATTCACCCGAACAATGTCGCTTTATAATGATTGATCCAAAAATGTTGGAGCTTTCAGTTTATGACGATATTCCCCATTTGCTGTCGCCGGTCGTGACCGACCCTTCAAAGGCAGTGGTGGCGCTTAAATGGACTGTGCGCGAAATGGAAGAGCGTTATCGCTCCATGAGCCAGATGGGTGTTCGTAACATCACTGGTTACAATCAGCGTCTTATTGATGCAACCAAGCGCGGCGAGGTTATGACCCGGCGCGTGCAAACCGGGTTCGACGAAGCCGGAAAACCAATTTTTGAAGAGCAGCCGCTTTCCATGGATCCGCTGCCATACATAGTAGTAGTAGTTGATGAAATGGCCGACCTAATGCTTGTTGCTGGCAAAGAGGTCGAAGGCGCTATTCAGCGTTTAGCACAAATGGCCCGTGCGGCTGGTATTCATATTATAATGGCAACCCAGCGACCCAGCGTTGATGTAATCACCGGCACCATCAAGGCCAACTTCCCAACCAGGGCCAGCTTTCAGGTAACCTCAAAAATTGATAGCCGCACCATTCTAGGAGAGCAGGGTGCCGAACGTTTGTTGGGCCAAGGCGATATGCTATACATGGCCGGTGGTGGGCAAATTACCCGCGTTCATGCGCCATTTGTATCGGACGAAGAGGTCGAAGAGGTTGTTAATTTCCTTAAAGACCAAGGTGCTCCTGCCTATCTTGATGAAGTAACCGAAGAGCCAATAACCCCTGATATGACTGGGCCAATAGCAGGGGGGGGCAACAAGGATGATGAGCTGTATGATCAGGCCGTGGCTCTAATTGCCCGAGAAGGCAAAGCATCCACAAGTTTTATTCAACGTCACCTACAAATAGGTTATAATCGCGCCGCCCGTATAATTGAGCGAATGGAAGCGGAGGGCGTGGTAAGCAAGGCAAGCCGCGTCGGCCGTCGAGAGGTTTTAATCGGTGACGTTAGCGCACAAGCATCCTGAACAAATATTTAAAAATATGTTTTCTAAACTGGTAATTAATCTAACAATTGCCTTGGCAATACTGTTTGTCAGTTTTGCTTTGTTATTGCCGAACGCGGCCATAGCAAAAGATACTTTTGGGCTAACCCCAAAACAGATTGCAAAAGTAAAAAAAGCACAAAATTATCTAAACAAAATGACAACGCTTAAGGCAAAATTCATTCAAGCTACAAGCAGGGGTGGCTTTGCCCGAGGTAAATTATGGATATCAGTTCCGGGGCGAATGCGTTTTGTTTACGACCCGCCGCTAGAAGTTACCATCGTGTCTAACGGTAAAACTGTTTTGTTCAAGGATAATGTTCTTGACCAGCTAAGCTACATAGCTTTCGATGCCACACCGGCGTCTATGTTGCTTGGCGGTAAGGTAGATTTTTTTGGCCCCGATGTATTATTGACTGATTTTGAAAACGATGGCGGCACGGTTCGCATTACCATAGTCCGCGAAGAAGACCCAGCCGAAGGGTCGCTCACAATGGTTTTTAACGCATCCAACATGACCCTTACAAAGTGGATGATTATAGACGCCCAAGGCATCGCCACCACTGTTTCGCTGCTGGAACCCAGTTTTGGGGCAAAGATTGATTCAAAATTATTCAAGGTCGAGCAACGAACCCTGAATAAAAAGGCTGATTAATCAAGGCTTAAGAGCCCAGACTTTTTATAGGGTTTTTATTTTATGCCCCCCTTTCGCCCTTGGGGGTTGAAGTTCTGAAATACCATAACCACATATAATGTAACGGGCATTCCGCAAAGGAAAGTGCCCATATTCGTCGGAGGTCCCCCCCATCAAATCCGACGAATTTTCCCGCAAGGGAAGCGACTAAAAAACCCGGCCTCCCCCAAGGTCGGGTTTTCTTTTCGCATTTATCAAAATCTTACTAGGCCTCACTATGGCCCTTGTTGGCAAAAATTAAGTAACCAAACGATAGCCACCCTGATCGGTTAATAAAATTTCTGCATTGGTGGGATCGCGTTCAATTTTTTGTCTAAGGCGATAAACATGAGTTTCAAGTGTGTGTGTGGTGACTTGTGCGTTATATCCCCAGACCTCGCCCAACAAATCTTTACGGCTAACTGCTTGGCCACCTTGTAAATAAAGAAACTTAAGTATCTGCGCTTCCTTGTCTGTAAGGCGAACCGTTCTTTCGGTTGCTGTTTCGGTTGCGGCCTCAACCAGTGTGCGTTGCCCCGGCTGAAAACCAAACGGCCCAATGTGCAACATTGCTTCGTCGCTCATTTCAAATTGGCGAATATGGGCACGCAGTCTTGCCAACAACACGCCTAACTTGAACGGTTTTGTAATGTAATCGGTAGCCCCGGCATCAAGACCTGTAATGGTATCTATTTCATCATCGGCGGCGGTCAACATTACAATGGGTGCCAGCAATCCCTGTGCACGCAATGCTTTGCATGCTTCAAACCCGCTTATATCGGGCAGGCCCACATCAAGCAAAACCAAATCGAAATATTCTTCTGCGCCCAGTTTAATTCCTTCGTTGCCGGTTGCCGCACCGACACAAGTATAGCCCTCCAGTTCGGGCAATTGCTCTACCAACATGGAGCGCATGAATGCATCATCATCAATAACCAGAACGCGCTTGTTATTTCCCATTGCCCACCATTTTGTTTTCTTAACCGATCCGCGCCCGTAACTACTATAGTGCAACAGGGCACAAAATAGCTATACTGATTACCTCTGGGCGAGCTAATGTGCGCCTTGCAAACATATTTTAAGGCCACCACGAGGCAAGATTAAATAAATGACACAACGTCAAGATAACAACTCCGCACCCGCCAGCCGCAGCAACGTTTCGTTGTTGGCGGTAGACCGTGCCGTACACGAGCTAAGGCGCGGGCGAGCCATTGTTATAACCGCCGGCGACGGCGCAGCGGTGCTGGCCTTGGCGGCAGAGGCGCTAACGCCTGAATTGCTTGAAACCTTAATTACCACAGCCAGCCTTGATACGGCTGGCGGGGCTGGTGGCGAGGTAAAGGTTGAGCTGGCAATTACCCGCAGGCGAGCAATAAGGCTTGGCCTTGGTGGTGATGCGTTGGGTGATGAGCACTCGGTATTGGCGGTTTCATTTGCGGGCAAACCAGACGCCACAAGGCTGGCCCGACTAACCGACCCCATATTAGAGCCTGCCCCGAACGATACTGGTGCGGCCATAGTGCGGGCATCGTTGCGTCATGGCGCAGATGCAGCAGCGGTTGCTCTGGCAAAGATAGCCCGCCTGCTACCGGCAACGGTGGTTGTTTCCATTGGCGAAAGCTCAACATTTGACACCGCTGGATGGGCAGCCAGACACGATATTCAGCTGGTTGACGGTGGTGATGTATTTCAACATGAACGTACAACCGCCAGCACATTAAGGCGCGTAAGCGAGGCTGCCGTACCGCTGGAAGGTGCTGAAAACGCACAAATAATTGCCTATCGGCCACAAGACGGCGGGGTCGAGCACCTGGCCATAGTTATTGGTGAGCCAAACATGAATGAGGGCCCGGCGCTGGTAAGGCTTCATTCCGAATGTTTTACCGGCGACCTTTTGGGTTCGCTGCGTTGCGATTGCGGCGATCAATTGCGCGGTGCTATTTCTGAAATTGGTATCGCGGGCAGCGGCGTTCTTTTGTACCTTGCACAAGAAGGACGCGGCATTGGTTTGGTCAACAAACTGCGGGCATATACATTACAAGACGGCGGACTTGATACGTTAGATGCCAACGAAGAACTTGGCTTTGATGCCGACGAACGAGTTTACCTGCCGGCTGCACAAATGTTGAAAGACCTGGGCCTTGAAAAAATAAAACTGCTTACCAACAACCCCGATAAGGTGGTTGCGCTTTCTACATTTGGCATCGACGTTACCGAGCGCGTGCCCCATGCGTTTCCTGCCAACAAACATAACGAACATTATCTGGAAATAAAAAAGGCCAAGGGCGGCCATCTATTTTAATTCTTTGGCGCATTTAGCCCATTTAACTCATTTAACCCATGGGCAATTTTTCCCCCTTGTTTAGGTGTGCGCTTAAAAAACGGCAGAAATTTCCCCATTTTTGATTGTTTCGATTACGTAACATCAAATAACCACTTGAAATATATACATAAACTTTCTGGCATTGCTATTGCATTGTATATGGCAGGAAACCCGCAAAGTGGTGCTTTGGGGGACATAGGGTGCATGAACAGGACTAGTCATTAATGAACGTAAACGCGTTTGATATTAGCAGAGAAGACCAGGCGGCAAAAATTGCGGCCGAGGTTCGCGCCCGCATTGATGGCCCCAAACAAGCCCAGCAAGCAGAAAGCCCAGATGGTGGTGGTGGCCTGTTTGGTGCCGCCCTTGATGCGGTTAACCCATTACAGCACATTCCCGGCGTTTCAAGCGTTTACCGCGCAGCCAGCGGAGACGACATTAATCCACTTGCGTCCATGGCCGGCGGCTTTTTATTTGGCGGCCCGGTTGGCTTAGGCATTGGTGCGGCAAGCAGTTTCATTGAAATTCTAACTGGCAAAAGCCCGGCCGAACACGCAATGGCGTTATTAAACAGCACAAATGAAAATGAAACCATTGCGGCCAACGAACAGGGCTTACCAGAAGGCCCAAAAGGAATTGATGCATTAGTTAGTTCGGTGGAACACCGAGCACAAGATGATGCGAACGCTCTTGGCGATGCAAGGGCAGGGCAGCGGCCCGGCTTTGGTGCGACACAAAGCAGCGTTGAATATTCATCCAACATCTGGACCCAATCGGCAATAATGGATGTTACCGATAAATACGACAGCGCAAATAATAAAAATAATACGCCCGTCAACCATCAAGCCGACAGCAAAGCCTAATTTATAAAATTATTTTCACTAAAACTATTTTCTGGCGCCAAATATGGCAGTGCCAATGCGCACATGGGTTGCGCCAAAATGAATTGCGGTTTCATAATCAGCGCTCATGCCCATGCTAAGATTTTTTATGTTGTGACGCTTGGCAATTTTACCAAGCAATGCAAAATGCATCCCCGGCGTATCTTCAACCGGGGGAATGCACATCAAGCCCACCACATTTAATTTAAGCTCATCACGACAAAGAGAAATAAATGCATCTGCCTGCGTGGGGGATATGCCGGCTTTTTGTTCTTCTTCGCCGGTATTAATTTGAATAAAAACCGGAAGATTTTTTTTGGTTTTTTCTGTTTCTTTGGCCAGCACCCGGGATAGGGCACGGGCCAGCTTTTCCCGGTCAACGGTTTCGATGACATCAAATATTTTTACCGCATCCGATACTTTATTGGTTTGCAGCGGGCCAATAAGATGAAGCTCAACCCCTGAAAACTGTTTTTTTAAATCAGGCCATTTAGCCATTGCTTCTTGCACCCGGTTTTCACCAAACACCCGTTGCCCGGCGGCAAGAACCGGGATGATTTCTGCACCATCATGTGTTTTAGAAACACATACAAGAGTTGGCGGGCCTGCTTCGTGTTTGACCACGCCTGCGGCATCATCAATGGTTTGCTTTATGGCCTCAAGATTACTGGCCGCCTGATTGCTATCTGTCATGATTTGGCACTACTTTACTATAATTTAAAAGTTCGGTTAATTGAGGATACCCGCCGGTGACGTTTCAAACAAACAACAATAAAAACAAAACATGGATGCTGGTCACCGATGATGAGCGCATGCCCAACCCGGAACGGTTTTTAAGGCTACTGCCGCCAAAATCAATGGTTCTTTTAAGGTCAAAAAATCAGGAAAACCTATGCCGGATGGCGGTGCGAACCATTCCCCTGGCCCACGCGCTGGGCCACCGGGTATTATTAGCGGGGCCTCTACGATTGGCACGAACGATGGGGGCCGATGGTGCCCACCTGTCAGAAGCCGCGCTAAAAAGACGGGCCATTAAAGACTTAGCGTGCGGGCCATTGCCCAAAGGATTTATTCTAAGCACCAGTGCCCATGGGGCCACAGCATTAATAAGGGCAAAAAATGCAAAGGCGGATTTTGCAATTTTAGGCGTGGCCTTTGCCAGCAGAAGCCACTTGGCCGCCAAGCCCCTTGGAGCCATACGTTTTCAATTGCTGGCAAATAAAAGTCCAGTTCCAATAATGGCCATAGGCGGCATCAACAGAGCCAAAGCCAAGCGATTAAGCGCCATAGGGAGAAATCTTATTGGATATGGGGCAATAGAAATGTTTACCACAAAAAATTAAGCGGCCCCAATAAAGAAAAAAACAAAAGACCAAAATAAAAAAGGAAAAAGGGCGACCCTTTATGGGGGCCGCCCTTTCCGTAACGTAGAAGTTTTTTTCTAAATCAAATTAGAATGAAACTTCGATACCAGCAATGATTGCCTTAGAAGTAACAGCAGTTGCTGCTTCTGCGTCGGCTTTAGCGCTGTAGTACTGAGCCACGAGGCCAACACCGGCACCGAGGTCATAACTAACACCAAGATTCCACATGGTGTCTTTGTTTTCGCCAGCGGCTGTTGAACCATCGTTGGTAGAGTTCATGTAAGTAGCCGCAACACTAACCGCGCCGGTTTCATAAGAAACGCCGAGGTCATAACCGTTACCATCAAGCTCTCCGCCAGTGTTGCCAGGAGAACCGGTACCGCTGAAGTCATGATAAGAACCACCGAAGGTGAAACCATTCATGCCAACATTAACGCCGATGGCGTTGGTTTTGAGGTTACCAGCATTGTCGTTCATGTGTGAAAGAGACACATCAACTGCAGCACCGGACATTTCGCCACCGTAAGCAAGGGCAGCTGAGAAGTGATCGTTTGAACTAGCGTGAGGAACGTTTTTAGCATTAGACGCACCGCCGAAACCTTCGCCAGCTGTGTAAGACATACCAACGGTTACGCCGTTGAAATCAGGTGACATGTAAACACCTTTAAGAGTGTCGTCACCAAAACCACCAAGTTCGTTAGCTGTTAGGGTAAGTGTTCCGTCCATACCAGCAATATCGCCATAACCGTTTGGCCCGATCATAGGTGCGCCAACGTGCATTGCATCAGCAGCGCCGAACATGCCGCCAAGGCTAACAGCGCCCATAGAATCGCTAGAAATGGTCATGTATGAATTGTCAATAGATGTGGCATCGGCATCACCTTCGAGCTGAATGGTGGTAGAAACGGAAACGCCGTTATCCAGTGTGGTTGAACCTTTGAAATAAACTTCGGTGTTGGACCAAGCAGCCATGTCCATGTGGAGGTCGGTGGGCTCGCCACGGGTTACTTTTCCAACGTAGAACTTTTGAAAACCGCCGAGGCCGAGTGAAATTTTTTCAGCGGCAGCAGCTTGTGATGTAAAGGAAGCCAGAGCGATGATCGCTGTGGTGCCCATAAGGATCTTTTTCATGATATCTCCTAAAATGTATTTTTAGTATTTTTCCTATTAACCGAGGCGTTCTGCGCTTTTATAGTGTGGCAGTAACGACACGGCAGCTCTATCCCTAAGTGGATGGCCAGATATTGTGCTTTTGCCTTTGATTCGTCTAGTAAAAATAGCCATTAAAATAATATCTTTTGGGATTAGTGATATTTTTATCACACCCAGAGCCGCACCCTAAACGGCGTGTGGCCAGTGATTATTTTGACACAATACATTGAAAATAAACATTTTTTTCAAAAAATTTACGGTAAAATCCCGAAAATTAACCATAACTTATTGATATGACAAAGATATATTAAATTAGCAATTTTGCCTCTGGAGTGCGGCCCCATAACATAAATTAAAACTCGCCACGAAAGATCGGCGCCGTTAAAGATCGGCACCATTACATTAAAGGTCAGCATTGTTAATAATAAAGACTATAAATTGATTTTTTGTTTTTGGTTCATGCCTTTTAGATCAATCCACCGATTGATAGGTGGTGACATCTAAATATACATCTAATTATTATGGGCCTAATCATTGCTTTCATATGCTAATCATTTGCTCCATATATTAAGCATCGGTTTGAACTCATTTTTTAAAAGGTTACCCCAAGCATGCCCAACCCCACCGTTAAAATATCCCGCAGAAATATGCTTGCCACAGGACTTGCCATTGGACTCGCAAGCATATTCACGCTGGGGGCTTGTTCTTCGTTACCAACGCCAACTGGTGGCCCAAGGATACCAAGAAAAAACCGAGTAACAGAAATGGGCAAACATTATGACGAGGTCGATAAAATAACCGGCGAAGGTGGCCTGTTTGGCAATAACGATAAATCCCGCGACAGCGGACAGGGCGGTGGAATTGGGGTTAATGCTTATTTGTGGCGCGCCACACTTGATACAGTTGCCTTCATGCCCATCGCATCGGCAGACCCGTTCGGCGGGGTAATTTTGACCGATTGGTATTCGCCACCGGAAAGCCCCAATGAACGTTTTAAATTAAACGTTTATATTTTAGGAACCGATCTCAGGGCCGATGGTATTCGCGCATCTGTGTTCCGCCAAATTATAGATACCAACGGCACCTGGCGTGATGCCCCGAGCGAAGCAGATGCCGGACGTAAAATTGAAGATGCTGTTCTTACCCGTGCCCGTCAGCTACGTTCGGCCAACAGAGCCGCCGGAAATTGATTGAGAAATTGATTGAGAAATTAAACGGCTCGGGATGTTGAGGCCTTATGTCTAATTCTATTTCTACACCCCCAGGTTCTGCGGCCCCAAGCTCTGCGCCTTCAGCCAACAAATATAATTTTCGTGAAACCGAAGCCAAATGGCAAACCACTTGGCGCGACAACAAAACCTTTAGCGTTAACGTAGATGTCACGCGTCCAAAATATTACGTGCTTGAAATGTTTCCCTACCCTTCGGGTCGCATTCATATGGGCCATGTGCGTAACTATACCCTTGGTGATGTGGTTGCGCGGCTAAAACGGGCACAAGGATTTAACGTGTTGCACCCAATGGGTTGGGATGCGTTTGGCCTGCCGGCGGAAAACGCCGCCATACAAAACAACACCCACCCGGCCAAGTGGACCCAGCAAAATATTGAAACCATGAAGGCGCAGCTAAAAACCATGGGGCTGAGTTACGATTGGGATCGTGAAATCGCGACTTGCGATACAAAATATTATAAACACGAACAAAAAATGTTTTTGGATTTTTTGAAAAACGGCATCGCCTATCGCAAGGAATCATGGGTCAACTGGGACCCGGTTGATAACACGGTGCTGGCCAACGAACAGGTAATCGATGGCAAGGGCTGGCGCACCGGAGCTGCAGGTGAAAAGAAAAAACATAGCCAATGGTTTTTAAAAATTACCGATTACGCCGAAGATCTATTAAGCGAGCTTGAAAAACTTGAACGCTGGCCCGACAAAGTCCGCATCATGCAGGAAAACTGGATTGGTCGTTCCGAGGGTGCAAAAGTATTTTTTGAATTAAAAGACCGTGATGATAAATTAGAAATATATACCACCCGCCCGGACACACTATATGGCGCTTCGTTCATGGCCATTGCCGCCAACCATCCGCTGGCTTTGGAATTGGCCAAAGACAACGATGATATGAAGGCTTTTATTGCAAAATGAAATGCCTAGGGCACATCGGAAGCGGCAATCGAACAAGCCGAAAAAGAGGGCTTTGATACGGAACTAAAGGCGGTGCATCCGTTCATTCCCGGTCACACGCTGCCGGTTTATATTGCTAATTTTGTTTTGATGGAATACGGCACCGGCGCAATTTTTGCCTGCCCGGCACATGACCAGCGCGATCTTGATTTTGCCCGCAAATATAAATTGCCCGTAATTCCCGTGGTCGCACCGAAAGATATTGCCGGCAGCATAGATGAAGAAAGTTTTATAAAAAATCTTGGCGAAAATGGGCTTGAAGCATTTGTCGATGATGGGGTTGCGGTTAATTCAGAATTTTTAAACGGGCTTGCTGTAATTGATGCAAAAAAAGCCGCCATTAAAAAACTACAGGATTTAAATTGCGGCGAAGGCACAGTTCAATACCGCCTGCGTGATTGGGGCGTTTCCAGACAACGTTATTGGGGTTGCCCCATACCCATCATTCGTTGTGATGATTGCGGCGAAGTTGCGGTACCGGAAAAAGACTTGCCGGTAACCTTGCCAGAAGACGTTGATTTAAGCGTCGCCGGAAACCCATTGGCCGCCCACCCAACATGGAAACATGTTAAATGTCCGACCTGTGGTAAAGATGCGGTACGCGAAACAGATACCTTTGATACTTTTTTTGAAAGCTCATGGTATTTTTCACGCTTTACCTCGCCAAATTCAGAAGATGCGTTCGAGCGTGATGCGGTTGATTACTGGCTGCCGGTCGATCAATACATTGGTGGGATTGAGCACGCGGTTTTGCATTTGCTT
>DAOWFB010000063.1 GCA_030638205.1 Thalassospiraceae bacterium | reverse complement strand
TGAGGGAACCGACGGTATCAAAACCGGGTACATCCGTGCATCAGGGTTTAATTTGGTTACATCGGTTAATCGTG
This sequence comes from Thalassospiraceae bacterium, assembly GCA_030638205.1. Classification (GTDB taxonomy): domain Bacteria; phylum Pseudomonadota; class Alphaproteobacteria; order Rhodospirillales; family Magnetovibrionaceae; genus DAOVVL01. The sequence continues at coordinate 3,683 of DAOWFB010000063.1, read as the reverse complement.
GTGACAGGCGGCTAATCGGTGTTGTGTTTGGTGGCAAGTCGGCCAAGAAAAGAAATCGGCACATGACCACTCTTTTAAATAAGGGCTTTGCCAAGCTTGATAGCAGGGTTGCCAATAACAATGCAGAAAATACATTTGCCAAGCCTCTCACTAAAATCAAGAAGGCAAAAATTAATGTGGTAAAAATTGCCAAAGCCCCATCACCCATAAAGAAACCGAACATTAAAAATAGCTGGGCGGCAAAAACAACAATCATACCACGCAATGGACAGACTGTTTGGGGTGTACAAGTTGGTGCATACAGGCAACGTCAACCGGCAATAAATATAGCGGCCAAGGCTATTGGGCTTGCGCCATCGTACCTTGCCAAGGGTGAAATACTTATATCACCGCTACACAAGAAAAATGGTCGCGTCCTTTACCGCGCCCGCGTGGTTGGGGTGGCAAAAAAATCCGCCTACCGCGCCTGTAATTTCCTTGAAAAAAACAAAATGGATTGTCTTGAGGTTCTGGTAAAACTTCCGACCGAAGTAGCCGCAATCAACTAGTCAAATCAGGCCATATCTGGCCTAATCCCATATCTGGCCTAATCTATGTCTGGAATCTCTATTCCGCTTTGTTTTAGCTCGTCTGCCAGTGTGTTTTTAAGCCGGGCAAGGCCTTGGTCTGAATTTGATTCACACCTTGCAACCAAAACTGCTTGAGTATTGGATGCGCGCAATAGCCACCATCCATCATCGTTTAAGACCCTTACCCCATCAATATCATTTACTTCAATTCCGTCTTGCCCTTTAAGGCGAGATTTTACCTCTTCAACAACTTGGAATTTTCTATCCTCATCGCAATCAAAACGTATTTCCGGCGTGTTTATTAACTGCGGTAAATCGTCGCGCATTTCTGCCAGCGATTTATCATCTGATGCCACAATGGAAAGAAGCCTGACAGCGGCATAAACCGCATCGTCAAAACCATAGTAACGGTGTTTGAAAAATATATGTGCGCTCATCTCGCCCGCAAGCGGTGATCCGGTTTCAACCATTTTTGTTTTTATTAATGAATGTCCGGTTTTCCACATAATGGGATTGCCACCCATCTCAGTTATGGCATCAAAAAATGCCTGAGATGCTTTGACGTCGGCTATTATGGTTGCGCCGGGAATATCCGCCAGCACTTCGCGTGCCAACAAAACCATTATTTGATCGCCCCACAAAACCCGACCACGGCCATCAATGACGCCAATGCGATCACCATCACCATCAAAGCCAAAGCCAAGGTCACAGCCATTTTCAGCCACCAGCGCCTTTAGCTGATCAAGGTTTTTTTCAACCGTCGGGTCGGGATGGTGGGCAGGAAAAGTTCCATCAATTTTTTCATTAATTATAAAATGCTCACCGGGAAGTTTTTTTATCAACTCTGAAACAGCTTCGCCAGCCGCACCATTGGCCGGGTCCCATGCGACTTTTAATTTTTTATCACCACGATAATCGGAAAGAACTCTGGCCACGTAATCATCGAATACTTTGGTGCTTTCAATCTTGCCTGCTTCATTACCTTGGGCAAAATCTCCATTGGCGCAAATTTTTCCCAAACGTTGGATATCGTCGCCATAAAATGAATGCCCACCAATGCTCATTTTAATGCCGTTATATTCAGGCGGGTTGTGCGAACCGGTAATCATTACCGCAGCGTCAACTTCCTCGGTTGCGCCGGCATAATAAAGCATTGGGCTTGGCCCGAGACCGACGCGCAAAACATCAACACCCGCAAGGGAAAGGCCAGCTACCATTGCTTGTTCAAGTCCGGGTGATGAAAGTCTGCCATCATAACCAACCACAACACGCGAACCGCCGCCTTCTTTGACTATGGTTGCAAATGCCCAGCCAATTGCGCCCACATCAACGGCAGAAAAATCTTCGCCGACAACGCCGCGAATATCGTATTCGCGTAATATGGTGGGGTCTAATACGTGAGCATCGGAATCGGACATTGCCTATTTACCCTTGCCGGAAACCCATGGGCGGCCAATGCAATAATATTCAAAACCGGCATCAAACATTTCGGATGGTTCGTAAATATTTCTAAGATCAACCATTATTGGTGTTTTCATGGCTTCCTTAACGCGCGTTAGATCAAGCCCACGAAACGCATTCCATTCGGTTATTATTACCAAGACATCGGCATTTTCCATTGTCGAATATGTTTCATCGCACCATTCAATGCCGTCCATCATGGTTTTGGCCTCAGCCATTCCTTCTGGGTCATAGGCACGAACGGTGGCACCTTGGCTAACCATGGCTGGAACAATATCCAAACTAGGGCTATCTCGCATATCATCGGTATTGGGCTTGAAGGTAAGGCCAAGGACCGCAACGGTTTTTCCTTTTAATGATCCACCGCAAGCATTGATTACGCGATCAACCATTGCAATTTTACGTTTGGAGTTAACCTCAACCACCGCTTCAACAATGCTAAGTGGCGCACCGACATCACGCGCGGTATGCACCAATGCCATTGTATCTTTGGGAAAACATGACCCGCCATAACCGGGGCCAGCATGAAGGAATTTCTTGCCAATACGTCCATCAAGGCCAATGCCGCGTGAAACATCATAAACATCAGCATTAACTTTTTCACAAAGGTCGGCAATTTCATTGATAAAGGTAATCTTGGTGGCCAAAAATGTGTTTGCCGCATACTTGATTAATTCCGACGAAACCCGAGAGGTAAATACTATGGGTACTTCAATAAGCGAAATTGGACGATAAAGTTCGCGCATGACTTCTTGTGCGCGCTCGCTTTCGGTGCCAATGACAACGCGGTCGGGATGGGTGAAATCTGATATGGCGGAACCTTCGCGCAAGAATTCGGGATTGGAAACAACATCAAATTCGGCATCGGGGCGACGGGTGCGAATTATACGTTCGACCTCGTCACCAGTGCCAACCGGAACAGTCGATTTTGTAACAACAACTGTATAGTCCTCTATGGCATCGGCTATTTCTTCGGCGGCTGCGTAAACATATGAAAGATCGGCGTGCCCACCGCCACGTCTGGTTGGGGTGCCAACTGCAATAAACACCACCTTTGCAGCCTTCACAGCGGCGGCAAAATCAGTAGTAAAGTTTAAGCGTCCGGCAGCAGAATTATTTTCAACCAAATCATCAAGACCCGGTTCATATATGGGCATTACGCCTTTTTTAATGCTGTTAATCTTGTTTTCGTCTTTATCAACGCAGGTAACATCCACGCCAAATTCGGAAAAGCATGCCCCAGAAACAAGGCCAACATATCCGGTGCCAATCATCGCAACGCGCATAAATAATTCCCTAAAAACAATGAATTGCTCCCAAAATACCAAATAAAATATAAGGGCTGATGCCATTTTTTAGTGGAAGGGCCGCCCACTTGCAAGGAGTTGCCAACAATCTACGAATAAATCAGGATAAATCCCACTAAATAAGGGATTTCAGCAAAACCTTGAAGTCATCCGGTATGTCGCTGCGAGCCAAGGCATAGGCCACATTAGCGGCGACGAATCCGGCCTTGGAGCCGCAATCAAACCTATCGCCGCTAAAGCGCAGCCCCCTAAATTCAACACGGCCAATGGACGCGGCAATGGCATCGGTCAGTTGTATTTCGTTCCCCGCCCCTTTTTCTCCACGCTCAAGGTGTTCCAGCACCTC
>DAOWFB010000073.1 GCA_030638205.1 Thalassospiraceae bacterium | reverse complement strand
TGGTTCGGTCGGCACAACCGGCCTGCAAATCAAATCCCGGCTTGAGGGGCGGGGTGATATTGATCTTTTATCCTTGCCGGAAAAAACCCGGAAGGATGCGGGCGCGCGTGCCGAAATGCTCAATAGCTGTGATGTGGCAATTTTGTGCCTGCCCGATGATGCGGCGGTTGAGGCCGTCTCATTAATTGAAAATTCAAACGTTCGGGTGATCGATGCCAGCTCGGCCCACCGGGTTAGCGATGGCTGGGTTTATGGATTTCCCGAACTAAATGCCGGGCAAACGGAAAAAATAGCAAACGCAACCCGGGTCAGCAATGTGGGTTGCTATGCGGTGGCAAGCATTTCCATGCTTCAGCCATTAATTTCTGCTGGAATAATGCCAGCCAATTATCCGGTTACATTAAATGCGGTTTCTGGATATTCCGGCGGCGGTAAAAAAATGATTGCTGGCTTTGAGGACACCTCATCGCCTGAATATACCGACGTTCCATATTTTGCCTATGGGCTTTCGCTAAAGCACAAACATGTTCCGGAAATTGAAATGCATTCGGGCCTTAAACAGCGGCCATTGTTCATGCCGGCGGTCGGAAGGTTTGCCCAAGGCATGATGGCGCAATTGCCATTACAGCTATGGAACCTTCCGGGAACCCCAACGCCAAGCGATATTCACGGCGCACTTGAAAAGCATTATTCAGCCACGCGGTTTGTAACCGTTGTGCCCATGATTGAGGCATCAGCTATGGGCGAGCTTAGGCCCGATATGTTAAACGGTACAAACGAGCTAAGGTTGCATGTGTTTGCCAATGAACAGGCTGGCCATGCGGTTGTGGTTGCGGTGTTAGATAACCTTGGCAAGGGTGCGTCCGGTTCGGCGGTGCAGAACCTTAACATCATGCTGGGCATGAATGAGGAAACCGGGCTTTGAATAAAATAAATTCGTTTACGGTAAAATCAGCCAACCTTGGTGATGTGCAGGTCACACATCGTGATTGCCCCCTGTGTGGGCGAAACAACGACGATCAGCCCGATCATAAGCTCAGCTATGATGTCTGGACCATAAAGCAGTGCCCCGAATGCGATTTTATTTATATTGATCGTGGCCCTGATTATGAAAAGCTATTTACCGACCTTTCATGGGAAGTGACATCAAAAATAGAGGAATCCCGTCGCGCTAACCTGCGCCCGATATCTTACAAGGCCAGCAAAATAACCCGAATTAGAATGGCCATGTTGCCAAGAAAAAATATTCACGAAATGGTCACCAATTGGGTTAGCGAAGGAAACGTGGTTGATCTGGGCTGCGGTGAAGGATCGGTGCCGGGCACATATGGCCAATCGTTCACCCCTTATGGGGTTGAAATATCAACCGAGCTTGCCACCACCGCCAATAACAATCTATCCGCCAGCGGCGGCGGCTGCATAAATGCCCCCACGCTTGAAGGCTTGCAAACATTTCCTGACGGATTTTTTGCTGCGGCGACCTTGAGATCATATCTAGAGCACGAATCCAATCCGCTACCGGTTTTAAAAGAAGTTTTTCGCACCCTTCGTCCGGGCGGGGTCGCCATTGTGAAGGTTCCTAATTTTGCCAGCATAAATCGTATGGTTATGGGCAATAAATGGTGCGGTTTGCGCTTTCCCGATCATTTGAATTATTTTACCCCAAAAACCCTTAAAGCAATGGCAAACAAGGCGGGGTTTGTGGTAAAGACCGGGCTGACCTACCAACTACCCACCTCGGATAATATGTATGCCGTCTTACTTAAACCAGATGAATAATTTATGCATATGGCGAGAAATTAAAATTCAGGTAAAAACCGTTTAAAAGAATGCGCAAGGCACACCCAAAACCACCCAAAATTAAAAAATTCGACCTTAAGCCGGGCCGTATAATTGGCGGCACCTACGAGGTCGATACATTTCTTGGCGGTGGCTTTGAGGGTGAAGTTTACAAGGTAAGTGAATTTCGTACCGGCGTTCCGCGCACGGCCAAGCTTTATTATCCCCATCGCAACGAAAACGATCTCGATGCAATGAACTTTGCCCGCAAGCTTGAAATGCTGCGCGATTGTTCAATAGTTATTCAATATCACCATGCGGAAACCCTTCGTATTCGACGTCAGGCGGTAACCTGCTTGATATCGGAATACGTTGATGGAGCAATTCTTTCAAAATATATTAGCTCACATCCCGGAAAACGAATGCCGCCATACAAGGCGCTTAGCCTGATATATGCTTTGGTTGTGGGGTTGGAAGAAATTCATTGGAAAAATGAATATCACGGCGACATTCATTCGGAAAATATACTTATACAACCACAGGGGATATTTTTTGATGTAAAGCTGGTTGATTTTTATAATCTTGGCCGTTCTAACAAAGAGCGCCGTAAAGAAGATATCATCGACATCATTCATCTGTTGCATGAAGCCATCGGCGGCAATAAATGGTACGCCAAGGCCCCACAGGAAATTAAGGATATATGTCGCGGCTTACGTCGCGATCTTATTCTGGAACGTTTTCCCACCGCACGTCATTTGCGCGAGCATCTTGAAACTTATTGATGGCCTAAATTGCTTCGCCCGCAGCAAAGCCAGATGCCCATGCCCATTGAAAATTATAACCGCCCAGCTGCCCGGTTACATCCACAGTTTCACCAATAAAAAATAATCCAGGAACTTTTTTTGCTTCCATTGTTTTTGATGAAAGCTCGCCCGTGTCTATGCCACCAAGGGTAACTTCGGCGGTGCGGTATCCTTCGCTACCAGCTGGACGAACCCGCCAGTCATTTATTCGGGCACCTAGTTTAAGTAGGGCCTTGTCGTTTATCTGCCCAATGGTTTCCTTCAGGCCAAGC
>DAOWFB010000120.1 GCA_030638205.1 Thalassospiraceae bacterium | reverse complement strand
TGATGTAAGATTGGCCGAGGGGCATAACAACGGCAATATTGTCGGAATATCCGGACGCATTGTTTATAATTTTCAAAAAATATGTGGCGGCTGGGTATTGCAACAAGAAAGCGCGATGGAATTGCAATTGGCCGAGGGTGGTTCGGTGCCTGATTACACCGCCTTTTCATCATGGGAAGCCGACGACGGTTCGCGTTATCGTTATTCCCTTAGCCGCAACAAAGACCCTGAGCAAACAATTCTTGGCGATGCCAAAATGATACCCGGCGGTGGCGTGGCATCTTTTCAAAAGCCTAAGCCCGTTCAATTTAATTTGCCCAAGGGGGTGTTATTCCCGGTGGCCCACACCAAGGAAATGATTGCCCGTGCTGAAAAAGGTGAAACCCAGTTCAATGCCATAACTTTTGAGGGAACCGAAGTTGAGGGTGCTAAAATGATATCGGCATTTGTTAGCAAGCTTGCGCCGGCTAATGATAAATATTCAAATGATATAAGCTTGGGTGAGCTAGCGGATAGACCGGGATGGATGGTGCACATTGCATACTTTGACCCGGACGCACTAACGCCCGAACCAATTTACGAGATCGAGGTTGATTTGTTGGATAACGGAATAGCAAAACGTTGGCTTTTAGGATATGGCAGCCTTGGCGCAGAAATGATATTAAAAAAAGTTGAGGCTATTCCTGCAAGCGACTGCTAGGTAAAATTATTTTGCTGCGCGCTGCGCCTTAACCAGCTGTTTCATTGTATCAAAATCAATTGCGCCTGGCATTATATCAGAACCAAATATGAAAGCTGGTGTTCCGGTTACACCCAGTGCAGATGCCAGCTTGCCATTGTTTGCAATTGTTTGGTTAACCCTAAGATCACCAAGACCAAGTTTCATTTTAGCTACATCAACACCAACTGCTTTTGCGTGCTCAAGCACACGATCATTGGAAAGACTTCCGTTGTTTTCCATCAAGGCGGCGTGGAATGCTTTGTATTTATCGGGCTGATTAAACCAAATCGAAAGTGCGGCCCGGCTGGCATATGTTGAATCATCGCCAAGTATTGGCCATTCCTTCAATACGAATTTAATGTTTTTATCTTCTTTCAGCAGCCTTTGAACATCAGAAAAAACCTTTTTGCAATATCCACAACGATAATCAAAAAATTCAACAACTACTACATCACCGTTGGGATTACCCATTACCGGGTCGTTTGGATCTTTTGCAAGTTGGTCCTGCATTGAGCTGAGCGCACCTTTGCGCGCCTCAGCCGCTGCGGCTTCATCACGACGCCTTAGTTCGCGAATAGAATCGACAATTATTTCTGGATTCTGAAGTATATATTCCTTAACAATTGTTTCTACTTCTTGTTTTTGTTCGGAGCTTAATTTTTGTTGTGCGTTAGCGGTGCCAGTCAATCCAAAAACAAAAAATGCAAAAAATGCGAAGTAAAAAGCTGAGGTTAGTATGCGTGACATGGCTATCGATTCCGTAAAAATTATGAAGATACTTTATTTGAGGCGGCATCATGGGCAAGTTGCGCGATTATGACAAGGCCCGTTTTGTTTGAATTTATCGCGATAGCACTATTCCCGATATGCGTCCGCGATGACCGGGCCTGCCCGGCGATGCAGCAATACCGATAAAACTAATGGCGACATCTCGGGCATTATCGTTCGGCCATGCTCTTTTGTAAATATTTGAAAGATCAACCGTTTCCATCCACCATTTATTTGTATTTTCACGTCCGCCACGGGGCATATAAAGGGGTGCCTCATGTGTGCCTGCGCCCATCACAGGAAGACGTAAGCTCCCTCGGCCAAGTGCCGAATCGCCCCAAACTATGCTTATTGCCCGATTGTGTACGGGCAGGTCTGCATTGCCCAAGTATGTGTTGTTAAGACCCATTCCCGCAAGGCTAAAAAAGTCAGGCTTGGTGTCGATGGTATTATTTTTGAAACCAACAATAATACGAACTGGATGTATACCATCACCGTGGTCTGTTATGTTCCATGCCCAGCTGAGATAAGGCGTTGCCAGCATCATGGCACCAACACGACGTACGGCCAACAGACTTTCATCGCTGCTGGTAAGGCCAATACCCGGCACACCCTCAATAGGATTTATTTTAATGTTGTTTGCAGTGGATTTGCCGATCAGAACCCAATCGGGCGGCATATTTTTATCTATTAATTCTGGCGTTAATTGTGAGGTTGGGCCAAGCACATCCAACCTTCCTTCGGGTGTTACGTTTTTTGTTTTTACTTCTGCGCACGCGCTTAAAAGAAAAACCAAAAATATCATAAGCACAGCATTAGAATAACGAAAATTCTCAATCATTATTTTTTGCCCTGTAACTTTTTAACCTTAACCGTTTCAATTACGTCACGGGCACGAATACGATCAAGCGATCCCTTGGGAAGGCTTTTCAATGCTTTGGTCGCGAGCCGTTCAGCATCGACTAAATTATTTTTGTGTAAAGCTTCTTCTGATAATGCCAGATAGCTCATGGGCATATTGCCTGATCTGCCATAGGCAATGCCAAGCTGACGCCACGCAAATGACGAATTTGGCTCAATCGCCAGTGATGCACGAAAGTGTTTAATGGAATCTTGTAAAAATGCCGGGTCTTCTAGTTCAAGTTCAACCCGGGCAAGCTCTAATGCAAGCAACGCATCTTGTGATGAAAGTTCATAAGCGCGTTTGTAATTGGGCAGAGCATCAATTGCACGGGCATTTTCAAAAAGTATTTGCCCCTTCATTTCATAAAAATATGGATTTGTTGGTTGTTCTTTAATTAAACCATCCATAATTGCGACGCTGCGTTCTACGTCTGCTTTTCGGTAATGCGCAATGGCGCGTGCATATCGCGCTGGAATACTTTTATCGGTTTCTGGATAGCGTCCCATGACCTGATTAAATGGTTTGAGAAATCCGAAAAGCTTGGCAACCATACGTTCAAAATCATCGGTTATTTGTTTTGATACTTTTGCATCTGAATTAGGAGATTTTTTTATATGATCGCGAATTGCCGATATGCGGGCACCGCTTAACGGGTGGGTCTGCATATATGGGTCTTGAAATCTTGGCGAAAGAAGTTCTTGGTCTTTTATTTTACCTAAAAAATTCTCTAATCCTTTGGCCGAATTATTCGTAGCATCAAGCAGGCGAAAGGCAGCTTGATCGGCGGATGATTCCTGTGTTCGTGAAAATTTTAAAAAGCCTCTTGTCGCGGTGCTTTGCCCGCCAAGAATTATAGCGTTGGCCACATCACCACGACCCGAACCAACGGCTACTGCGGTGCCAAGTATTGCAGAAATAGTTCCAAGCACTTGTGCCTGTTCAACCGCACCGCGCCTTCTGATAAGATGACCACCTTGAATATGCCCGGTTTCATGGGCTATCACCCCAATAAGTGCGCCCGGTGTTTCGCTTTGTATTATAAGTCCGGTATGAATAAATATATTTTGCCCACCGGAAACAAATGCATTGAGCTTATCGCTATCAACCAAAAGTATGCGCACCGATGATGGCTCAAGCCGGGCTGCGACAAACAGCGGTGTTGCAAGCTGGCGTATAACGTTTTCTGTTTCAGCGTCTCGTATCAAACGCATTTTATTTGCTTTTTGAGCGGTGGCAGACGTGGGCAATGCTAAGACAGCCGTCATAATAACCGCTATAGCCAGAACTGACTTGCGAGCAAAAGAGGGGGTAAAATTAGCAGCTGTACGAGCCATGGGTTCCTTAAATATCCAAAACTATTAATTTTTATGAAAAAAAGTCTATTCTATAGTTCATCTATTTACTATTTGGTTTTATCGGAAAAATTTACATGGGCCTAAAGGCAGCAAAACGAGGATTAATTCCACCTTTTATGGTTATGGACGTCTTGCGTGCGGCTAATAAAGCCCAAGCTGCGGGCCGTGATGTTATTCATCTTGAGGTTGGTCAGCCTTCAACCCCTGCACCAAAAATGGTTCTAGACGGGGCGGGCGACGTATTGGGCAGTGATTTAATCGGCTATACCGATGCCTTTGGCGTGCCCGAATTGCGCGAAAAGATTTCAGGCCATTATAAAGATGCTTACGCCTTGGACATAAGCCCGAACAATATATGCATTACCACCGGATCATCCGGCGGGTTTATTCTTTCATTTCTATCTAGTTTTGATGCCGGCGACCGGGTTGCGTTGGCCAGCCCCGGCTATCCCGCTTACCGTAATATTTTAAGCGCACTTGATGTCGAGGTGGTCAACATTGAAACAGGGCCTGAAACAAACTATCAGCCAACGGTTGAGCTATTGGAGCAGATCAAAGAAAACATCGATGGTTTGATTATAGCAAGCCCATCAAACCCAACCGGAACAATGATTTCCGAAAGCGGCCTTAAAGATCTTGCTGATTATTGCAAGACCAAGGGCATCAGAATAATTTCCGACGAAATATATCACGGCATAACCTATGAGAACCCGGCTCATTCAAT
>DAOWFB010000017.1 GCA_030638205.1 Thalassospiraceae bacterium | reverse complement strand
CCAATTGTAACGTTAGCTCCAAAATATACATTAGGTTCAACAATCGTATCGGAGCCTATCTCGGTATCGAAACTGAAATAAACGGTTGCCGGATCAACCAGCGTAACGCCAGATTTCATTGCCCGCTCACGCAACCTGTCTTGTAAAATGGTTTCAACCTGCGCCAATTCATAGCGGGAATTGATACCGACTAATTCTTCTTCGTCGCCTTCAACAACGCTTGCGCTAAACCCGTCTTCGCGCGCAAGTCCGACTATATCTGTTAAATAATACTCGCCCTTGGCGTTGTTGTTTTTAATGCGCGAAAGAAACCCGTCAAGCAGGCTACCGTCAATCGCCATTACACCAGAATTGCAAAGCGATATGGCAAGCTCTTGGGGGGCGGCTTCTCTGGCTTCGACAATTTTTATTAACTCGCCGTCTTCATCATCAGTAACAAGGCGACCATAATCACCCGGCTCCATAGGCTCAAACCCCAAAACCACTACGGCAGGATTATTTTTTTCATCACGCTCAATCAGCATGGCATTTAGGGTTTGTTCGGTAATTAACGGGGTATCGCCATAAAGAATAAGGATGTTGCCCTTGAACGGCCCGAGGGCATCAATGCCAGCTTTAACCGCATCGGCTGTGCCCAGGCGTTCTTTTTGAATTGCAATTTTACTGGGCGCCACCGCCGCCTCAACGTCGTCCATATCCGGGCCAACAACCACTATTGTGCGGTCGCATTTAATGACATCAAGGGTTGCCAGAAGATGATTTATCATTGGTCTGCCGCCAATATGGTGCATAACCTTGGGCTTTTCCGACTTCATTCGGGTACCCAGACCAGCACCCAATACAATTGCAGCAGTTTTCTTCTTTGACATTTGTTCAAGCTCGACTAAATAAGTTATACATTAAATCATTCTAATACATTCACTGGCGGGACATTGCCATAAGGTGCGAATCCAGCCAACACACAGATTATTACGGATTTTTTCACATATGCCCAACACCAACAGCCAATTTGATGCCCTAATTTTTGACCTTGATGGAACCTTGATAGATTCTGCCCCGGATTTGCACGCGAGCGCCGTTCGTATGCTGAGCCCACTTGGCAGGCGTGAGCCATCGGTACAGGAAGTAGCACTAATGATAGGTGACGGTGTGCCAAAACTGGTCGAGCGCTGTTTTGATGCCACCGGCGACATCCCGCCAGCGGATGAACTTAGCAAATTTGCGTCTGCTTTTTTGACCGATTATGAGCCACGCTCAGCAGAGCTTACCCAGGTTTTTCCCGGTGCCATAAGCTCCTTAAAAGCCATTAAATCGAACGGCATAAAAACCGCCATATGCACCAACAAGCCCTATGGTGCGGCCATGGAAATATTGGAAAAACTTGATCTGGCAGTTCATTTTGATGCGGTAATAGCCGGCGATACTGTGCCCGGTATCAAAAAACCCGATCCCCGCCATCTGGCGGCGGCACTAGACGCCATGGGAGCCATCAAAGAAACAGCGGCTATGGTTGGCGATAATGCAAACGATGTTAGCGCCGCACACGCACTTGGCATTCCCATAGTATTGATGAGCCATGGCTACACAAAAATTCCCGTAAGAGAGCTTGGTGCCGAAATAGTAATCGATAATTTTGATGAACTGGGCGATGCGCTTATAAGTTTGGCTGCGAACTAAATATTAATAGCCTCATCCAGTTCTTGGTCTATTCTTGATTTAGGGAAATGCACACTTATTTCCGTACCCTCACCCTTGCGGCTATTAATTTTAATTTTTGCATCATGCAATTCAATAAGACCTATGGTCAATGGAAGGCCAAGCCCGGTTCCTTCATTTTTTCTATCCAGGCCACCGTCAACTTGACCGAACTGTGCCACGGCAAGGGTAAGTTCATCATCGGTCATGCCAATTCCGGTATCGCTAACAGATAACGTTGGGCACCCTTCGTCATCCATATAATATTTAATTTTAACTGAGCCATTTTCCTCTGTGAATTTTACCGAATTGGAAACAAGGTTAAGCAATATTTGTTTTATACGACGTTCATCAGCCACGATATTGGGGCAGCCTTCCGCTATTTCTGAACTAATAGAAACTTTTCCTTGTTCGGCACGCTGGCTTATTATGCCGGTTATTGCTTCAATTACACCTTGCATCTCAACAACCCCTTCGCCTAGCTCGACCCGGCCAGCTTCGATTGCGGAAACATCCAAAATGTCGTTGATAATATCAAGCAGATGTCTGCCCGAGCTATTTATTAAATTAATATATTCTGCATATTCTTTATGTTCCAGCTTACCAAAAGTATTGTCTATTATCAGATCTGAAAACCCGATTATGGCGTTAAGCGGGGTGCGTAGCTCGTGGCTCATATTTGCCATAAGTTCACTTTTTGCTTTGTTGGCAATTTCGGTTCTGTGCATCGCATCGCGCAATATTTGTTCTGTTTTTTTACGTTCAGTAATATCACGATGCGATGAAACAAAATGAGTAATATTTTTGTTTTCATCGCGAACTGGTGAAATGGTTACAGATACCCAAATAAATTCTCCAGATTTGGTCTTATCGCACATCTCGCCTCGCCACTCACTCCCAGAAAGGACTGTTTGCCAAAGATCAATATAAATTTCTTTCGGGGTTTCATCCGAAGAAAGTATTCTAGGATTTTTTCCTCTAACTTCCTTAAATTCATATCCGGTATATTCGACAAATTTACGATTTACATATTCAATATTACCGGCCTTATCGGTAATAAAAATAGCATCGGCACTTTGCTCCATCCCCTGCATTGCATTACGCAGAGCTTCTTCGGCTAGCTTTCTCTCCGTAATATCGTGCATGAGTCCAATGAACTTGCGTTGTCCGTCCAGCTCCATGGATGAAACATTAAGTTCCATAGGAAATAATTGGCCATTTTTTCGCAAGCCAAATAAATCACGCGTTTTATTAATTATTCTGGGTGCGCTAAGGGTTGAATTCTTAATATGCTTTTTGTGTTCGGCACGGTCATCCTGCGGGATAAGGGTGCTGATATTCAATCCAATTATTTCATTGTGATCATATCCAAATATTTTTTCCGCCGCTGGGTTTATGGTTTCAATAATACCATCATGGCTAATGGCTATTATTCCTTCGGCAACATTATCAATTATTGACCTAACCTTTATTTCGCTGTCTTTCAGTTCTTTTGTGCGTAACCTTACTATGTCCCTTATTTCAAAATCGCGACGATGGATATTTAACAATGTGCCATAAAGAAACGCAGAAAGAACAAGTCCCGCCACCAGAATAACCCACGAACTTGAATTTTTATGCGATGAATAAAAGCTTTGGGTTGGCAGCATTACAACTTTCCATTGCCTACCAGAAATATCCAACGATCTTACGCTCGATAGTTCTTGCTGCCAGAGCTGTTGATAGGGGATAGGAGTTATATTTTTTGAGTTGGGTGAGTTATAAAAATATATTATCTCTTCGCCAATGCTTGCCTCAGCATCAACAATATATATATCCATGCCTTGCATTATTTGCTGGGACAGCGCCTGCTCAAGGGTCGCTCCGATATCAACCTGCATCACAACAAAGCCGCGAATATTTTCTCGCCTTAAGCCAATTGTTGTGGCTTCTTTGGGGTTTTCATAAACCGGATGCATAAGACTGATTAGCTGATTATTAGTGGGCGCACCGTGGGGCAATAAAACGTTGGCAAGCTTTCCCGATATGGGAACTACATTATAATAATCGCGGGACTGAGCGAACAATGCGGCCAGCTCCTTATTAGATGAAAAATCAAAACCAATTAAGGCTTCATTATTTTTTTCGGGCTCGGCATACAATAACGGCATGTGTTTGACATAATTATTTTTACCCATCGGTAAAATATTACCGTCTACATCAAAAAGTTTTTTTCCGCCAAGACCAAAATTCCAATTTTCATTTTCAAATAAACTGCGGTCTTCAGGGCCGACCACAGGGACCCAGAAAAATGCCTTTATCTCCCCCATTCGCTTAACGGTATTTTCTACAAGACCACCAAATTTATCTCGTTTTAGAAATTTTTCCAATTCAACCGAATGGGACACGGTATCCAATGAAACTATAGCATCATTAATTCTGCCATCCATCAAGGCATGGTACGAATTTGCTATGCTGGCGAAATCTTTTTTAACATCGCGTTGTTCAATATTATAAATGACTGCGAACACGACAAAGCTAGCTGCAATAGCAGCAGCGGTAATGAATATGTGATGCGAAGAAAAAAACGACTTATTTTGCAAAAAACTGTTCCCGAGTCTAATTCAGGTATTTTCCTAAAGCGCGATTATATATTTTTTCATAGGTCCCGTCTTTTTTCATATGAGCAAGGGCCTTTGCAGCAACGGCGACTTTGTCTTTATGTTTTATGTTCAGGTACATAAACATTTCACGCGAAGCTAACGCTGGATAATGGGATACAAGGCTTATGCCCAGTTCATTTGCTCGCCACAACCCCTGCCAACGTTCATATAATATTATATCTACCTTTGATTGAGAAAGTTCATCGAATAATTCTTGTGGTGATTTTACCGCATTAATCGCTGGGTGAGCTTTGGTATTGCTCTTGAAAATTTGCCACCCATCAATATATGCGACTTTATATTTATTTAGAGACTTCCAGCCATCAACCTTTACGTCCATGCTCAATGAATAGGCGATAAAATCATTATTCATTAATTTTTCTGGAACCATCACAAGATTGATGAATTTTTTATCTATTCCCTTAATACGCAGAGCAGCCCCGTCATCCACGCCGGAATTTGCATTGCCAAGCAATTTGGATGAATTCTGATAAACTATGACTTCTGCATCAACCCCTATTCGTGCAAACACCTCTTTCACGATAAGGTTTATAAACCCTTCTTTATTTTGTGTGGTAAACGGGTCGCGAATGCCAGAATTAAGGTATATTTTTTCAGCACCAGCGGCCTCATGGGCATGGAAAACACCCACAAGCAGTAGCATACAAATTACAATTGCATTTCGCGTCATTATGCCCCCCCTCAGAGCGCTTTTATATCAGCCTATTCCTAGCCTATTCCCGGCCTATTCCTAGCCTATTTAATGACGCTTTTGCGCTTAATGCGGCTTCTACATTCCATTTTATGCAGTATTTATCGCAATATCCAAGATATTATTGCATGCCGCTATATAGTAGATAAATGCCAAATCACATCTAATTAGCTGAAAAATAAAGCATTATTTGTATTTTTGTCCCGTCAGGTTGCTGTCAGCAATATCTGCTTAAATTATCCGCAATAATTGAAGCATTTGTGCAGGATTCTTAGAAGTTTGCGGAGCGAGTAATTAATGAAAAATATAATTTCATGGGATTATCGGCTAGCCATTGATGGTGGGTCCATTGATAGTGACCACAAAAAAATTATTGAGGTCATAAACCGTTTTCTTAGCAAAGTGGGCAAGTTTGAATCCGCCGCAGAAATTATGGATATTCTGGAAGAGCTACATTCCCAAGCCAATGACCATTTCAGACGCGAAGAAGAATTACAGCGGCTAATTAAATATCCTGATCGCGATATTCATTTTACAGAACACAATAGGCTTTCCACAAAACTGGAAAAACTAATGGAAGAGGTTCGCCCAACTGGTGGGGCTTATGTAAACATAATGGGGCACAAGGTCGCTGATTTTATTCACGAATGGCTTTTTACCCACATCCTTAAAAGCGATATGAAAATGAGGTCTTTTGTAAAGAGTGCTGCAACAAAGACACCGCTAAACAGCAATGATGACATTAATGAAAATGATGCTGGGGACAATAATACAACAACCAACAAACAGCCGGTAATGGAAAAAAAAATAGTTGTCGGGTAATTAACCTTCTATTTCTTCCATTTCTTCATTGGCTTCACGAACGGCCTTGGCAAATGCCTTATCAGAATTAAATGGCTCGAACTTGGGCAAGTTTTTTTCTTTTATTTTTTTCATGCCTGCGCCTTTTGGCAACACATTATAAAATTCACCATCACGACCAATTACCGCAAATGGTCTTTTCCATCTTGAAAAGACACGGCGCATAGATGCTGAATGATCACAAAATACCTCGTATTCGCCGGGGTCGTTTTCAAACAAAATTTCATAGGAACGAATAAATTCATCTATGAAGTCTTGTTCAACCAACGCCATGTTGCTAATCACCCAACAACGGTCTTCGAAATCCCAATAATAAGACAGCCCAATAATATCGCCGTCTTTATTTATATAAGGGAAAAATGGAAAGGTACGGCATGCAAGTGAGCGGTTGTCCCGCTCGCAGTTGCGCGCACCGTTGCATTCAATCGCCTTGCAAGTAGTATCCAATTCTTCAACAATTTTTCTACTGGCGGCATCGTTTGCAACAAAGCTTGTCCACATATCTGTGCGCGAGCGCAATAATTTCCATTCCGACATCTGCACGACGGGAATTGCATTTTCAGCCGAACAACAAACCGGTTCGCCACCATTTAGCGGGGCGCACTTTGCACCACAATCAACCTGCATGACCGGGGCATCAAAAAAATCAAAAATCTTTTTATAGGTACCGCGCGAGGCTTGGTTCTTTTTACGTTTGCTCATTGTTTTTCACTTGTTTCGATTGATAGCAGAATCCAGATGTGTGGATTCTTACCCGAAATAAGGCCCCAATGGTATATGGTAATTTCTTTAATTTTACTGTTCGCGAAATGCGTGCGTGAAGCTGTCTTCCAACGGTGAAAGCAGATATTCCAAAAAGGTGCGTTTGCCAGTAACTATTATTACTTCTGCGGGCATGCCGGGATAAAGCTGGCCTGCGCCTCCGCCCCCGTCATTGCCATTGCCATTGCCAATTCGGGCTAATTCACCCGGCAATATTTCAACCCGGGCCAGATAATATGTGGCACCTGTTTGTTTATCGCTCAAGGCATCGGCCGAGACCTTTATAACTTTGGCTTTAAGGCTCGGGGTGGTGCGAGCATTAAGCGCAGACAACCTTACTTCCGCACCAAGACCGGGACGAACCACATCAATATCAAGCGGGTTTATTTTGGCCTCAACTATCAAAAGATCGCCTTCGGGAACCACATCAAGGATAGCCCCACCCGGCGGAATTACGCCACCTTTTGAGAAAAAGCGAAGCTCCAACACCTGGCCTGCCACCGGGGCAACAACTTTGAGACGTTCAAGCCTAAGCTGGTTGAGATTATATTTATCCATGGTGTCGCCACGATCACGCTGAACCGAGCGCAATTCTTCGTCTATTTCCTTGATGCGTGAAACTTCGACATTGCCAATCCCTATTTCGCTAACCGCTATTTCTTTGCTTGCGGTATCAATCCGTCCCTTCATATCATCAATTCTAAGCTGCATTTGGGCTTCGTTACGGCGCAGTGCCTGAACCTGTGACGCCCGGGCGTAGCCTTCTTCCAACAGCTTTTCTGTTCGCTTGAGATCAGATTGCAGGCTTTTAAGCTCGCGGGTTGCGGTTTCAACCTGTCTGTTTAAGGATTCTATCTGGCCACGGGTTTGGGCAATGCGGCTTTCACGCAAATTTACCTCGCCCATATCGGCCCGGCCGCGGCTTTTAAATATACGGGCTTGGCCTAATATTGCCTGATCGTAACTAGGCGCTGTCTTGAACTTATCCAAAGATTGCAACCATGATATTTCGTTTTTTTCTGCCTGTTCGGAAAGCAATCTAGATTCCTGTGCCAACAAACTTACCATCCTGCCTTCAAGTAATTCTGCCTGGGTTTTTACTTCGGCCCCATCCAGCACCAGCATGACCTGTCCGGTGGCTACCCTATCGCCTTCGCTAACAAGTAATTCAGCAATGGTGCCGCCATCAACGTGCTGTATGGTTTTGCGGTTGCTGTCGACCTTGACCGTGCCCGGTGCAATTGCCGCGCTAGAAATTTCAGCCGTAACCGACCATAGGAAAAATCCAATTACACCGACAACAACAATTGCGCTGCCAGCCATTATAAGCCTGCCAACCGGCGGACGATCAGGTACCCCACCGTCCAACATTAACGGTGCTGCCGGGAAAATTGACGCAGCACGAATTCTTAATTCCAGCAATATTTCAATTGCCCGTTTGATAAAATTATTTTTGCCAAGAGGTGCGTTCATTTTTTGCCCCCTTTATCTTTGCTATTATCTTTATTGTTTTTTTCAGGTGCAATCCGGGCAAGATCAAGTTCGCGTAATTTTTCAATAACCTTTTCTCGCGGGCCGAACATGACCATTTGCCCTTCTTTTAACACCACCATTTTATCAACCAGTTCAACAAATGGCATGCGATGGCCCAGAACCACGGTGGTAATTCCGCGTTCTTTCAAATGCGATAAGGCCAAGGCCAAGGCTTGGTCGCCCTCGGAATCAAGGTTGGCATTGGGTTCATCCAAAACCACAAAGCGCACATCACCCAAAAGCGCACGCGCCAATGCAATGCGTTGGCGTTGACCGCCGGCCAGCAATTTACCGCCATCGCCAATATTGGTGTCGTAACCGCCCGGCAGGCGCAAAATCATTTCATGGGCACCTGCTTGTTTGGCCGCGGTTATTACCTCGTCATCACCCGCATCAGAAGAAAGACGGGCGATATTTTCCCTGACGGTTCCGGAAAAAAGCTCGATATCTTGTGGCAAATAACCAATATGGCGACCGATATCACCCCGGGGCCAGGTAAATACATCGGCCCCATCCAGCCTTACGGTTCCTATTTGTGGCCCGGCAACCCCAACCAACAGACGGGCAAGGGTTGTTTTGCCCGATGCCGAAGGCCCAGCCACACCCAGCATTTCACCCGGTTTTAACCCAAAGGCGACCTTTGAAATTGCTGCACGTTCAGCGCCTTGTGGAATGTATGAAATGCTTTCTACATCAAGCTTTCCATCGGGCGAAGGTAGCGCAGTTCCATTTTCACGAATGCGCGGCGCCGAATGAAAAACCCCAAGACGTTTATAAGATGCATAGGCCCCAACCGCCTGTTTCCACGAACCGATGGATTGCTCCAGCGGAGCCAGTGCCCGTGAAGCAATAATTGATGCTGCGATTATTGCACCGGGGCTTATTTCATTTCCAAGCACAAGATATGCACCTGTGCCTAAAAGAGTTATTTGCAAAGCAAGACGGAAAAACTTGGCGCCCGATTGTAATGCCGATGACCGTGCGCTAGCGGCCAATGAATCGGAAAGTGATTTATCATTTTCAGATGCAAAACGAGCAGCCATACGTCCCTTCATTCCCAATGCATCGATTACCTCTGCATTGCGAATTGCGCTTGCGGCATCGCCCATATTTTTAGACTGTCGCTTGGCGGCGATACGCATAAGGGCTGACGTGGTTGCATCGTTAAGAAACGCAAACACAAATAAAACTACTGCGCCAGCCAGCGCAAGATTTCCCAATGTTCCATGCAGCATATAAACAAAGGCGATATACACCGGAACCCACGGAACATCAAAAATTGTTAGCATTGCCGGGCTTGAAAGAAAATTTCTGATATCACCTTGGTCGCGAAGTATCTGGGTGCGGGCACCGGTTCCGGCAAGCTCTGCCTCAACCGCACGTTCAAACCCAGGGCGCGATAAAGAGCGATCCATCCATGCCCCAATGCCCTGCATGATGCGTGAACGTATATAATCTAAAATTGCCAAAATTAAAATGGCACCTATTGCAATTATCGATAGGTAAAGCAATGTTTCGGTGCTGCGGCTGGTAAGCACACGATCAAACACTTGCATCATATAAATAGAGATGGTCAACATCAGCATGTTAACAACAAAACTAAACCCGCCAACTGCCCACAACGGCGCCCGCGCGGCTTTTATTTTGCTAGCGAATTCATTTTCATCTGTTGTTAGCGAAATATCGCTCACTTAAATTAACTCCTGTGGTGGAACAGCTTTTCCCGCATCCATCAGGGATTTATGAGCACAAAGGAACCCCATTTATTATTCTTTTTATATGGGACTATATTTGGCCTTACTTTACTGTGGCCTTGCCAGCTAATCAAGGCAGGCTGTGGCTGGCCCAGTTGGTGGCTATTTTTCAATCCGCACCGGGACCGCACCCCTGACTTTTATGTCGCGATGGGGGAATGGAAATTCGATATCATTTTCATGGAATAAGTCCCAAATACGAAGATAAATCTCACTTTTGATGTTTGATAAGCCTTTTTCCGCGTCTTCAATCCATACCCTTAGCTCAAGATCAACCGAGCTTTCACCAAAACCTTTGAGCAAACATTTTGGTTCGGGTGATGACATAATGCGATCAAATTCGCCTGCCGCTTGTTCGGTCAGCTTAATTGCTTTTTTGATATCGCTTTCATAAGAAACACCTATGGATAAACGTTGACGCACCAGACGGTTGGAGTATGACCAGTTTTCAACCGAGCGACTGATTAGTTCTTCGTTGGGAATAAGATGTTCAATTCCATCACGGGTAATAACCGAAACGTAACGCGCACCAATTGCATTTATCCAGCCATAGGTATCGTTAATGGCAATTACATCGCCCGGTTTGACCGAACGATCCATAAGCAAGATCACCCCAGAAATAAGGTTGGAAACCACCTTTTGTAAACCGAACCCAACACCAAGACCAACCGCGCCGGAAAATACCGCTAGCGCGGTTAAGTCAATACCAACAGAATTAATCGCAATCAGTATGGCAACAACTATCAACACGACACGCGTAAGTTTGCCGAACAGAACCTGTTGCGATGGCGTAAGGTGTGAAATTTTACCAAGACGATTTTCGACCATGTGCGAAAGCGCATTGGCAATCCACAAAAATACCACCAACGCCATAAGAATTTTAATTACACCCAACAGCGATACATGTGCCTCGCCTACGTCAATGGCGAACGCATCAAGAAACGCAACTGTCGGATCTAGCAAGCCGATAATATCAAGGGCTGCAACCGTCCACACAAATAACGCGACTGCACGCGACCACCACGGGTCTGCTATGAAATTTATGGCAATACGAATTACAATCCATGCGGTCAGCAGGCTTGTGCCAACCTGTAAAAGCCCAAAAGGAAGCCCTAGGCGTTGTGCGGTAAACTGTGCCGCGCCCAACAACACCAACCACAAAAGCGGCTGCACCATGGGGCGCAATATTTGTCTTAGCTTGGCGCGAATTTTATCGGCCCAGGTAGCAGAAATTGCTTTTTCCAGCGCGTTTTCAAGCGGAGATGAAATAAACCGTGCCGGAAGATAGGCAAGCACAACAATAATTAATTGCGCCAAGGTTGAGACAACAAAAACCTCACCCTTTAGCCATGCCAAAAGGGTGAGGATAGTTTCTTCGATATTGGCCGGGTCTAGGTATGCGTCCACTTAAAGCTTGCTCCGATTTATAACTGCTGGTGCCTAACGTTAGCACAAGATATCCCCGTCTTAAAGAACCGCTAAAAGGATACTATAGCGATGGCGGGTTACTTATTTTATAGTATGGTTTTATAGTATGGCCATGGCTGAAATAAATATTTCCCGTATCGAAGATATTATATCCATTGATGTGGGGCGTGGCATTGATGCCCTCAGCCATGCCGCCCGTGGCAACCTTTTTTCTGCGGCCAGTTCCATTGCCACCCACCCTCGGCCCCGAATTGGAATTATTACAGGATTTTATATTCCCCACGCCACGCCACCGGCGGCAGAAAATGATGGCCCAATAGGGGCTGCGCATTTGCTGGCCGGATTTTCTGGTGCTGGTTTTTCAGCCCGCATTGCAAGCGATAGTCCCTGCGCCGATGTTATCCGGGCCACGGTTGCCGCGTCCAAAACAAATACGAAAATTGATATAGCGGCGATTAATACCGGTGATGAGGGCGATACAATAAAAAGCATCACCAAGGCATGGCGGGATGACGGCATAACCCACGTTATTTCCATTGAACGTTGCGGCAAATCTGTCGATGGCAAGCCCCGAAATGCTCGAGGCGATGATATTTCGGCTCATACCGCGCCGCTGGATGAGCTATTTTTAAGCGGTGACTGGGACACAATAGCCATAGGCGACGGCGGCAACGAAATAGGAATGGGGGCGCTGGATGCAAAATTAATCGAAAAAAACATCAAAAACGGTAGCGAAATTGCCTGTGTTACGCCCGCCCAGCATTTAATTGTGGCTGGCGTTTCCAACTGGGGTGCATGGGGGTTGTTAGGCGCCATCGCCATGGTGTTGCCACAAAAAAGGGATGAATTACTAAAAACCGTTACAGCGGAAATGGAGCTAGAAATGCTTAGATTTATCAACCAACATGGCCCCAGCGTCGACGGCATGTCGGGCAAGACCATAGAAGCGGTTGACGGATTAGAATTTCAATTCCACGCAAACATATTAAAGCAAGTCATGGATACAATTTCTTGAACGTGCAAATGCAAAAAAATAGAACGCAAAAACCTAACAAGTTTGTTTTTACCGACCGCAGCTTCGATGCGGTTACGGGAACATTAACGCTTGGGTTTTCTTATCCTGATATATGCGACTTTGAAGAAAAAATAATTCTAGGAACCTCAAATCATAAACTTTCTGACGCTGAACAAACCGCACTTGAAAATGCATTTCAGGCCCTGCATCTGGCTGCGGGCGTTAGCTATTATAAAGCATACATCCCAGAACAAATTGAAATAGCTAACGGCGGTGCGCTGGATGACGACACGGCTGATTTTTTTGAAGACCTTTATTTTAATGGGCTTGGCGAATTTGCATTTCGCAACCAGGTAAAGCTAAAAAATAAAATAAAATTTCCCCGTGATGGGAAAGCGATTATTGCAGGAAATGTTCCATCATCGAACAAAACCCTTGTCCCAGTTGGCGGGGGCAAGGATTCATTGGTAACGGTTGAGGCAT
>DAOWFB010000139.1 GCA_030638205.1 Thalassospiraceae bacterium | reverse complement strand
GTATTTGCCCGACCCGATACTGTTCTGGCCCTTGAGCAAATATTTATTATTTTTTACATCGTGTTATTGCGCGCCCTGCCGTCTTTGTTGCGGATGATTAAACAGCATTGGGTAATTTCTGTTATTACTTTGCTTTGGATCATAAGCATTACAATTTCATTTTTTAATTCACCATTTGATTTGCTGCATGAAGATATGGCTCTGCGTCGTTATATACAAACCCTAACCCATGTGGCCTTTTTCCTTTGTGTTAGGGATTATGTCAGCCGCTATCCTGTTTCGCTTAAATGGATTTTATTTGCCATACCAATGGCCTGCATTTCCGTTATGGTGGTAATGATAGTGATATTGTTGGGCGAGGATTTATCCTTGCCGGAAACATCTGCGCGCTGGCTTTTGCATCCGCCACTTAATCTACATATACGACACACGGGGTATCTAATTGCGGCGGGTATTGGGATCACCATTGGATTTTGTTTTTTACCCGATAGCAAGCCCCGTGAACGTGCAGCCGTTGTTTTGCTTTTAACTACTTTATTTACCTTTTTGTTCTGGACGGGAGGCCGGGGTGCAACTCTAAGCACTTTGTTTGCCTTTGTCGTTATATGGGGTGCTGCGCAGTGGAAGGGAAATTCCACTCGTTTTCTGTGTATAGCATTTGCCATTTCAATTATTGCTGGCGCAGTATTATCCGAGCTTCTTGCCGTATTTCCGTGGAACGGTGTGATGCATATGGTTTTCAGGACGGCCAATTCCCAAGATTTGAACCAGCTAGGTTCCGGTAGAATAGAAATTTGGCTTTCCACCTGGGCCACAATTAAAGACTACCCATTGTTTGGTTTGGGCTCACACGGATATGTATTTATGCCAAACCATATATTTGGCCTTCATCCTCATTCTTTTGTATTGCAATTTCTTATTGAATGGGGGGCGGCAGGAACCTTGTTGATAATGACGGTACTAACTATTGGATTTTTTAAAGGTCTACGCACGCTGGTTATTAATAAACAGAAAGAATTAAGCCCGATCACCGTTGCCATTGGCGGCCTTATTTTGTCCCTTGGGTTTCATGGGCTTTTTGATGGAACCTTTTTTTATCCACAACCGACGCTTTACCTTGTTATGGCTCTTGCCATTTGGACGGTCCCCGGTTACGCAGTTCCACCGGAACTACGCAGTAGATAACCGGCTGTCCATATCGCTTCATTCCCGCCAGCCTTCATGTTAGGTTATCGCGGGATGTTGATGTAATCGGTCTTGCGCTGATAGGGCAAATTGAGCAAGGTTACAAAATATACAGGGTCACAAAACCACATAAATAATAACGTTATAAATCAAAGGGAAAAGGGAAAGGGAGATATGGAAATGATTGCAAAACGTTTGGGGGTAGCCGTTCTGGCCTCAGCAGCTTTTTTGGGCGCGTCGGGCATGTCGCTTGCAGCGGAAAAACATGTTGCCATCACACAAATTGTTGAGCATCCGGCACTAGATGCCGTTCGCAAGGGCGTTAAAGACGTGCTGGCCGAAGCCGGATACGTTGAAGGCAAAAACCTTAAATGGTCATACGAAAGCGCACAAGGCAACCCCGCAACTGCGGCACAGGTTGCTAAAAAATTCGTTGGCGATGCGCCGGATGTAATTGTTGCCATTGCCACACCATCGGCACAGACGGTTGCTTCTAATACAAAAACTATTCCGGTTGTATTTAGCGCGGTTACCGACCCGGTTGGCGCCAAGCTGGTATCAAATGCAATGAACCCCGGTGGTAACATTACCGGCGTAACCGATATGACCCCAATTGCCGCGCACATGGCATTGGTTAAACGTGTGGTGCCGGGTGCTAAAAGACTGGGCGTTGTTTCCAACCCCGGCGAAGCAAATTCGGTTAGCTTGGTTAATCTTATCAAAACCGAAGGCCCCAAAGCGGGCATGAGCGTAAAAGTCGCCGCCGCTACAAAATCTGGCGAAGTTCTGGCTGCGGCCCGTTCATTGGTTGGCAAGGTTGATGTTATTTATATTCCCACCGATAACACCGTAATTTCGGCTTTTGAGGCGGTGGTAAAGGTCGGCAACGATGCTGGTATTCCGGTTCTTGCTGGCGATACGGATTCCGTTAAACGTGGCGCAGTTGCGGCATCGGGTTTTAATTATTATGACGTTGGTCGCCAGACCGGACACATGGTGGTTAAAATCTTAAAAGGCGGCAAGCCGGGCGACATGGCGGTTGAAGGCATCGCCAAGTCCGAACTTTATGTAAACCTGAAGGCGGCCAAGGCCCAAGGCGTAACATTGCCAGCTGACCTTATTGCTGAAGCCAAAGAAGTTATTAAATAAGCATAGATAACTTTCAGGAACGGTTTCAAAAATGAGCCAAATAGCATTTCTGGGCGCGATCGAGGTTGGGCTGTTGTTCGCCTTGGTCGCGCTCGGGGTTTATTTATCATTTCGTATTTTACAATTTCCCGATTTGACCGTGGATGGCAGCTTCCCCTTGGGTGCTGCCGTTTGCGCGTCGATGATCGTAACGGGCTCCGATCCTTATATAGCAAGCATTGCCGCCGCACTGGCTGGTGCTTGTGCCGGCATTGTTACGGCGTGGTTAAATGTGCGTTTGAAAATACTTCATCTGCTGGCATCAATCCTTACCATGATTGCGCTTTATTCCATTAATCTGCGTATTATGGGCCGCCCCAACGTAGCCCTGTTGGGCGAAACCACGGTATTTTCGCCGTTGGAAAATTTCGGCACCCCAACCTATATTGTGTTGCCCATTGCGCTGGCGGTTTTGGTATTTGTGTTAAAGCTGGCACTTGATTGGTTTTTAAATTCTGAAATTGGTTTGGCCATGCGTGCCACCGGGGTTAACCCTCGTATGGCCCGAGCTCAGGGCATTAATACCAACCGTTATATAATTGGCGGCATGGCGCTAAGCAATGCATTGGTGGCGTTGGCAGGTGCGTTGTTTGCACAAAGCCAGGGTGCGGCCGATGTAACATTGGGCGTTGGGGTTATTGTGGTTGGCTTGGCCGCTGTAATTGGTGGCGAAGCAATAATGAATACCGCCGCAGTATGGCGGGCGACGTTTGCTTGCATTATTGGTTCCATTGTTTACCGCCTTGCGGTAGCGGGTGCGCTTAACGCCGATATGTTGGGCCTAAAAGCCCAAGACCTTAATTTAATTACCGCCGTGTTGGTAACGCTGGCCATGGTTTTGCCGGGCGTGCGAATGCCCTTTCGCAAGAAAGGCCGCGGTCAATGATAGAAGCAAAACAAATTGCCGTTACCTTTAACGCCGGAACGCCTATGGAAACACCAGCCATGCGGGGAATTGATCTGCTAATCCCCGAAGGCGATTTTGTAACCGTAATTGGTTCTAACGGTGCTGGCAAAAGCACATTTTTAAATGCTTTAGCGGGTGAATTACGCCCCGATAGCGGTTCCATTTTAATTGATAACCAAGACGTAACCGCATGGCCCACGGCCAAACGGGCCGGATTAGTAGCACGGGTTTTTCAAGACCCATTGGGCGGCAGTTGCGCCAACCTAACAATCGAAGAAAACATGGCGCTAGCCAATGCCCGGGGCAAACGCCGGGGCTTTGGTGCATCGGTTGGCAGCACATTGCGCAAAGAATTTCGCGAACGAATATCTAGGCTTAATTTGGGGCTGGAAAATCGTTTGGGTGACCGCATGGAATTATTATCCGGCGGCCAACGCCAAGCGGTCAGCCTGTTAATGGCATCAATGCAGCCAATGAAAATATTATTGCTGGATGAACATACCGCCGCCCTTGACCCCAAAACCGCAGCGCAGGTTTTAGAATTAACCCGGGAATTGGTTGGCGAACGCGGCCTCACCACCATGATGGTTACCCATTCCATGCGCCAAGCATTGGATATTGGCAACCGCACGGTAATGCTGCACGAAGGCCGGGTGGTGTTGGACGTTGCGGGTGACGAGCGCAAGGGGTTAAAGGTCGAAGATTTACTGCACATGTTTGAAAAGGTACGCGGCGAAGAAATAGACGACGACGCGTTATTATTGGGCTAGCTCTTTATTAACAGTAACCAAGGGTGCCCGCGCCGCCAACCGCGAAGCGGGCTTCGGCCCGCGTGCGGAATTATCTATGGCGTGCTCTTATGATTAATGGCGTGTTCTTGTATCAGGCACCAAGGGTGCCCGCGCCTTATGGCGCGCTCTTATAAACGAAAAGGCCCCCATAATAAAAACCCCCGCAGCTTTCGCCACGGGGGTTTTTTGTAGTAGGTAAGGCTTTTGGCCTTGGGTTTGGGGCCTTTATTAGAAGCCGCCCATTCCACCCATGCCGCCCATTCCACCCATGCCGCCCATATCGGGCATGCCACCACCGGCACCGCCGCCGCCTTCGCCCTTAGGCTCAGGCTGATCAGCAACCATTGC
>DAOWFB010000167.1 GCA_030638205.1 Thalassospiraceae bacterium | reverse complement strand
TTCTTTTTCCGCATCAAGCATGGCGTCGTCCATGTTGACATCAACAATTTGCGCCCCGTTTTCAACCTGTATGCGGCCAATTTCCAATGCGGTTTGATAATCACCCTCGGCAATAAGTTTTTTGAACTTGGCCGAACCGGCCACATTGCAACGTTCGCCCACATTAACAAATCCGGTTACATCATTTAGGATAAGCGGCTCTAGGCCCGATAAACTACAAACAGGGGTTACATCGGGAACGGTTCTGGGTTTTATGTCAGCAACTGCATCGGCAATGGCTTTTATGTGTTCGGGGGTTGAGCCGCAACAGCCGCCAACAATATTTACCAAGCCGTCCTCGGCAAAACTTTTAATAACGCTGGCCATGTATTCGGGGGTATCGTCATATTCGCCAAATTCATTAGGAAGCCCGGCATTGGGGTGAACACTAACGTTCACACCGGCAACGCCGGATACGGTTTGAATGTGCGGGCGCAAATCTTCGGCCCCCAATGCACAATTAAAACCAATTGAAAGCGGCTTGGCATGGCTGAGCGAATACCAAAATGCTTCTGCGGTTTGGCCCGAAAGGGTGCGCCCGGAAGCATCCGTTATGGTACCAGACAGCATTATGGGTAGCTCGTTTCCGGTGGCCTCAAACATTTCCAGCACCGCATAGACGGCGGCCTTGGCGTTTAGGGTGTCAAACACGGTTTCGATAAGCAAAAAATCGGCCCCGCCCTCAACCAAGCCACGGGCAGCCTGATCATAGGCCTCAACCAATTGATCGAACGTAATATTGCGCATTCCAGCGTCATTTACATCGGGGCTAAGTGACGCGGTGCGATTGGTTGGGCCCAGCACACCCGCAACAAAGCGAGGTTTTTCAGGCGTTGAATATTTATCGGCAGCGGTGCGTGCAACACGGGCTCCGGCCACGTTTAATTCATAAGCCGCATCTTCCAGTCCATAGTCGGCTTGTGAAATGGTGGTGGCATTGAAAGTATTGGTTTCAACAATATCGGCACCGGCCTCTAAAAAGCTTGAATGAATATCATCAATAATATCTGGCCGGGTAATGGATAATAGATCGTTATTGCCCTTTAATTCGGCCGTCGCATCGGCAAAGCGTTCGCCGCGATAATCATCCTCGCTCAGGCCCTTGCGCTGGATCATGGTGCCCATGGCACCGTCAAGCACAAGAATGCGATCTTTTAAAAGAAGTTCTATTTTATGTTTATTATTTAACATTTAAATTATTTCTTTCAGCATCCGGTTAAGGTCGCACACCCAATATATGGCAAATTGCATAAGATAAATCGGCCCGGTTTAATGTATAAAAATGAAAATCGTGAACACCATTAGCGTAAAGAACCCGGCATTGTTCAGCCGCCACGGTAGCGGCCACAAGTTTTCTTGTTTCCGGGTCTTCGTCTAGGCCTTCAAATAATTCTGCCATCCATTTAGGGATAGACGCGCCAGTGGCGGCACCAAATTCCTGCACCCGTTTGAAATTAGTAACCGGAAGTATGCCCGGAAGAATGGGTATATTAATGCCCGCCTTATCAACCTTATCCAAAAATTTTAGATAGGCATCGGTATCGAAAAAGAACTGGCTGATAGCCCGGGTCGCGCCCGCATCAATTTTGCGTTTTAGATTATCAATATCATCGGCGGCACTTTTTGCTTCGGGATGGGTTTCCGGATAACAAGCAACGCTGATTTCAAAATCAGCTATGCGTTTCAAACCCTCAACCAAATCTGATGCAAATGCATATCCACCGGGATAGGGCTGGTAAACATCTTGACCTTCGGCCGGGTCGCCACGAAGCGCCACAATATGTTTGATGCCGTCTTCCCAATATTTGCGCGCAATATCGTCAACCTCTTCGCGGGCCGCCCCAACACAGGTTAAGTGCGCGGCTGGCTCCAAATCGGTCTCGCGGCGTATGCGCGAAACCGTGGCGTGGGTTCGTTCACGGGTGGTACCACCAGCACCGTATGTTACCGAAACGAAACTGGGTTTAACCGGGGCAAGGCGTTCAATAGCCGCCCACAGATTTTGTTCCAGTTTTTCCGTTTTAGGGGGGAAAAATTCAAACGAAACCCGAGCATCCTTTGGCAGTGGCGAAGACACGGCCAAACCGCACAACTTATTGTTTGAATTATTTTCAGACGACATTACCGCGGTTCCTTATTTGTTTTTGTTTTATTTTTGTTTAGTCTTTTTGCGCCAACCACAGGGTTACGCTTAAAGGGTTTCCTTTTAAATGTACGGTTGCTTGCGAACGCAGACCCGTGTTTGCAAACCATGATTTTACTTCCTTGTCCTCAAAACCTAATCTCAGATGGGCATGGTTTTCACGCAAATCCTCAACTCCGTGGGGCGCAAGGTCGGCAACCAACAAATGGCCGCCGGGTTTTAATATTCGTGCGGCCTCAGCCACCGCCGCTTCAGGACGGTCTAAAAAATGAAGCACCTGATGGCAGGTTATGGCATCTAGGCTGTCGCCATCAAAGGGTAGAGTATATATATCAGCCTGCCTTATTGAAACATTTGTAATGCCTGCTTTATCCATATTTGCGCGCGCTACTTGTAACATTTCACCGTTCAAATCAATACCGGTAGCGTGGGTTACCTTGGGCGCAAACATTTCCAGCATTCGTCCGGTTCCAGTGCCCATATCAAGCATTTGCTTGACGCCTGCCAGTGGTAAAAGTTTTTCTGCCGCATGGGCCACCGCATCTTCGTCCACGTTTAACTGGGCCATGCGGTCCCATTCGGGGGCATTGCGTTGAAAATAATCTTGCAGGGCTTTTACCCGGGCGGATTTAATTTCATCCAAATGGGCGCGGTCTGTGGCGGCGATAGCATCGTCTTTTGGTAACAGGCTTAAAATAGAACGCGCACTTTCCGCCCCCACGCCAGATTGCACCAGACGGTAAAATGCCCAACTACCTTCGCTTAGACGCTCCAACAGGCCAGCCTTGGTAAGTATTTTTAAATGACGTGAAAGTCGGGGCTGGCTTTGGCCCAGAACACGGACAAGCTCGCTCACGCTTAGCTCACCGCCCACACCCAAAAGTGTCAAAAGACGCAATCTGGTGGGTTCTGCCACTGCCCTAAGGATTTCTACCGTATGTTCCACGACAATTTCTGCCCAAATTAATGACTATATTGATAGTGTAATAAAGATATAAGTATGTCTTTATATGAATTTCAAGGGTTTTTTATATTATTGGCTAAATTATCCTCGTAATTAACTTCAATATTGTTGCCTATTTACAACACATTTACTTTCCAATGTGGCAAACCCCCATGACAGCTAGTTTTTTATCTGTTGCTATGATATTTGAACTAGTGACTATCGACTGATGCGATTCTATAAGAAGACCCATACTGAGCATTATTTCAGGCTTAAGGGTTACTACAGAGGTTACTGGGAGAGGTTAAAATTGCTTATTAAAGACACTGAACACAAAACTCGGCCCATGCATGCATTGGTGCGCGTGGGTGCAGTGCTAGCACTTTCTGCCATTTTGTGGGGCTGTGCGGCAGGATCTGCCAGCATGGATCCGGAAACCAGAGCAGAGCAGATAGAGACCAATGACCCCCTGGAACCCTTAAACAGAGTTATTTT
>DAOWFB010000069.1 GCA_030638205.1 Thalassospiraceae bacterium | reverse complement strand
GGTTAAACAATGGCGAGATTGCAAACAGCTTTAGCTCGTACATTCATTTTTATTCCACCATTATCCACCGAATTATTCCAAATATATTGCTGGTTCTGGCTGGTTCTGGCGTATGGATTTTATGGAAAAACGCAAGCGGCAACGGAAACGATAAAAGCCTTAGCGCGCAAATGCTAATTGCCGGGCGAGATAATCTTGCCCGGCCCGCGCCGTGGATACGGTTGCTTGTCATGGTTGTTATTTACCAGCCGTTTTTAAATGCGTTTTCATTATTCAAATCACAAATTCCAATAATCCAACCTTTTTCATATTGGGATAAAATATTTACCGACATGGATAGGTGGCTACATTTTGGTTTTGATCCGTGGCAAATATCATGGGGTATTTTTTATAGCCCATGGATGACATTTGTTATTGATCGTTTTTACATAAGCTGGTTTTACGTTATTTACGGAACGCTGTTTGCCGTAATTTTATTGGATAAAAATAGCGTTCGCAGAACACGGTTTATTTTTGCTCATATGTTGATGTGGGTGCTTTTTGGCAGCATTGCAGCAGTTGGGTTTTCTTCTGCCGGGCCTTGTTTTTATGAAGGCGCGGTTGGCGTTGAGGCCAGCTTTGGCCAGCTTATGGCAAACCTTGGTGCGGTAAACGAGCAATACCCATTGTTTGCCATCGATTTACAAAAACTGCTGTGGGCCGGATATATTGGGGCCATAAATAACGCCGAGGGCATTGCCGCAATGCCGTCTTTGCATATTGCACAGGTGGTGCTAGTCGCACTACTGGCCCGAACCATCAGTAAACGCTTGGAATTTTTGGCATGGGTTTATGTGTTAATAATTTTTATTGGCTCGGTCCATCTGGGGTGGCATTATGCGGTTGATGGGTATGTTTCGGTCATTGGTGCCATTGCAATATGGTGGATTGCCAAAAAGATTATTAAATAAAATTATTAAATAGGTGTAATACCTGTAATGAATATTTTAAACCCAGAAAAATTCCAGCACCCAAAAATTACAGCCAAGGGCGAGCCCCGGGCAAATGTCGCGCTTTCGCGTTTGGAAACCCTTTGGTTTAATACAGGCAGCCTTTGCAATATTGAATGCAAAAATTGTTATATGAAATCGGGCCCTAAAAAAGATGACCTTTCATACATTTCGTTAAATCATGTTAAAAATTTTATTGATGAAATCAAATTATCTGAAACTACTAAAAAAATAAACGTACATGAAATTGGCTTCACCGGAGGCGAGCCCTTCATGAACCCAGATATCATTCAAATGCTTGAATTGGTTTTGCGTTCGGGCTTTAGTGCGCTGGTTCTTAGCAATGCCATGAAACCAATTTGGCAAAAACGCAAAGAATTAAAAATTCTTAAATCAGAATTTGCTGACAAGCTTAAAATACGCGTTTCAATTGATCATTATTTACCTGAGCGCCATGAGCTTGAGCGCGGGCCCAAGTCATGGGAGCCAATGATACGTGGTCTTGGCTGGCTAATCGAAAACGGTTTTAACGTTGATGTAGCCGGACGTACCATGTGGGACGAAAACGAACCCACAACCCGGGCTGAATATAAAAAATTGTTTGACCGTCTCGGGCTTGAGCTTGATGCGTTTGACAGTGCGCGATTGATTCTGTTTCCGGAAATGGACGAAACTATGGACGTACCAGAAATAACAACTGCTTGTTGGGGCATATTGAATGTCAGACCAGATGCCCAAATGTGTGCCAATTCACGTATGGTTGTTTTGCGCAAAGGCGATAGTTTGCCGCAGGTGGTTCCATGCACGTTATTGCCCTATGACCCCAAATTCGATATGGGCGCATCGCTTAAGGGGGCACTTGGCCCAGTTGCCCTAAATCACCCGCATTGCGCCAAATTTTGCGTACTTGGCGGGGCCTCGTGCTCGTCCTAGTATATAAAAACTGGCGAAAAGACTGGACAATCTCTCTATTCATTACCAAATATACGGGAATAATCCACGCCTTGTTGTGCCAGTTTTGAGTGTTTAGGAGCAATTAAATGCAAAACCAGATTTATTCTGAAATCGGTGGCCAGTACATGGCAACAACCCGCGCTATCGCGGTTACGGTTGAGCCAGAATTCCTTCCTGCTGAATCTGACCCCGATGAAGCACGCTATATATGGGCCTACCATGTAAGCATCGCTAATAACGGAATTGAAACGGTTCGCTTGAGAAAACGTCACTGGTGCATTACCGATGCCAACGGTACTAGGCACGAAGTAGACGGCCAAGGCGTTGTGGGTGAACAGCCACTGCTTGAACCGGGCCAGGTGTTCGAATACACGTCCGGAACACCGCTTCGCACATCATCGGGCATTATGTCCGGCAGCTACACAATGGAAATAACCGCTGGGGAGACCACCACTGGTGAGATTTTCGATGTAGAAATTCCTGCTTTTTCATTGGATAGCCCCTATCAGCGGGAGTTGGTAAATTGAGCAGCCCCAAACAAACAAACTCATTAAACCCATTGAGCATTGTAAAAGATAATCGCCCAACCCGCGAGGCAGCGGAAGAAGCCGTCCGCACGCTTATCATGTGGGCCGGCGATAACCCCGAGCGCGAAGGCTTGATTGATACACCGGGGCGCGTTGTCAGGGCATATGAAGAATATTTTCAAGGCTACCTGGCGGATCCAAAAGAAATACTGCAACGCACCTTTGAAGAGGTCGAAGGTTATGACGAAATGGTTCTGTTAAAAGATATTCGCTTTGAATCTCATTGCGAACATCACATGGCACCCATAATCGGTAAAGCCCATGTTGCCTATCTTCCTAAAAATCGTGTTATTGGCATTTCCAAATTAGCCCGTGTGGTCGAGATTTATGCCCAACGCTTACAGATACAAGAAAAAATGACCGCCCAAATAGCCGGTGCCATAAATGATGTGCTCCAACCAGAAGGCGTTGCCATTGTAATTGAAGCAGCCCACCAATGTATGACGTGCCGTGGTGTGCATAAACCGGGTGTAACCATGGTTACATCAAAAATGTTAGGTGCGTTCCGCAACAATCAGGCAACCCGGCGCGAGTTTCTTTCCATGGTAGGAAATCCGTCATCCACCGCACACGAGCTGGTTTAGGCTTTCAACCCAAGCCAAAAAACCGCCTTTGCGTCTTTTCCCCCAAATATCAGCATTATTGCGCCCTTTAGAAGGAAAATTTAACCTGTTAGGGTGACAATCTATTTTTATTGAGCGACTAGACTAACCAACTAGGGGATAATTAAATTTGATGGATTTCCGTCCAGTATTGCTAATTGTAGGCACCTTGCTTGCGACACTGGCCATTGCCATGTGCATACCCGCACTGGTCGATGCGGTGGCGGGAAATCCCGATTGGCAAGTATTTGCGGTATCGGCTGGACTAACGCTTTTTGTCGGTGTTTCGCTGACCCTTACTAGCTCGTCGGAAAAAGTAAACCTTAACGTTCGCCAAGCATTTGCCATGACAACCGTTTCGTGGCTAGCACTTACCCTATTTGCATCACTTCCATTTATGTTTTCCGAATTAAATATGTCGTTCACCGATGCATTTTTTGAATCCATGAGCGGCATAACAACCACCGGTTCAACCGTTATTGCAGGCCTTGATAGCGCACCACCGGGCATATTGCTGTGGCGCGGTATTTTACAGTGGTTGGGCGGTTTGGGTATTATTGTTATGGCAATCGCCGTTATGCCAATGATGGGCGTTGGCGGCATGAAGCTTTTCAAGGTTGAGGCATTTGATACCGGCGAAAAAGTTCTGCCCCGCGCCGCACAAATTTCTGCAGCATTGGTTATTATTTTTATTGGCCTTACCGCGCTTTGCGCTGTTGCGTTATGGATTGCCGGTATGAACCCGCTGGAATCAACCGTCCACGCAATGACCACCATAGCAACCGGCGGATTTTCCACATCGGATGCTTCGGTCGGTCATTTCAACAGTTGGGTAATAGATGTAATTATAACCATCGGAATGATAGTTGGCTCGTTGCCTTTTTTGCTGTACCTGCAAGCAATTCGCGGGAAGCCGTGGTTAATATGGCGCGATGAGCAGGTTCGCGGATTTATTGGAATTGCAGCTTCAATCGTTGTGGTTGTGGCGGTTCTTTTGACCATCAATACCGGAATGGACCCCATCGCCGCATTTCGTTATTCCGCCTTTAACGTGGTTTCGGTAATGACCGGAACTGGCTACGCCACCGCCGATTACAGCATGTGGGGCAGCTTTGCTTTGCCGGTATTCTTTTTCATAATGTTCATCGGCGGCTGTGCTGGTTCCACCACCTGCGGCATAAAAGTTTTTCGTTTTCAAGTGCTTTATGCTGCGGCCAAGGTGCAAATTAGCCACCTGTTACAACCACATGGGGTTTTCATACCCTATTATAATAATCGCCCGGTTCCCGATGAAGTTATCATATCGGTTTTGAGTTTCTTTTTTGTATTTGGATTAAGCTTTGCTTTCCTCGCACTAGGCTTGGGCATGTTGGGGCTTGATTTCCTGACCGCAATATCAAGTGCCGCCACCGCAATTTCCAACGTTGGCCCGGCGCTGGGGCCAATTACCGGGCCTGCGGGCAATTTTCAATCCATGCCGGACATGGCCAAGTGGCTGCTGGCAGCGGGAATGCTACTAGGGCGGCTGGAATTATTTACGGTATTGGTATTGTTTTCCCGTGCTTTCTGGCGCGGATAAGGCGTTATTCAATAAACTGGGAAAAGTGGGTTTGTATTCTACTTTCCATTTCATTGTTGAAATCAACCATCAGCGTTTCAACCATTTCCAGCCAAATGCGTTCACGTTCAGCCAATGAAACATCTTCGTGAATTAAAATATTGCGGTTGGCCTTAACGATTATTTCTCCGCCTGCTTTATCGGCAGAGGATTCTATTATTAATTGTGCCTCAAGCTTGGCAAAATAATTTGTAGTTGGTTCTGTAGTGAACGCACCGACAACTCCGGTTTTTGTTTTTTCTACCAGAACTTCTTTTACCGATGCTTCGGTAACTATAAACTTTGCCTTGCCTAAATCATTGTTATTGGCATTAACGCTAGCGGCCAAACGGGTTTTAGCCCAAT
Source organism: Thalassospiraceae bacterium (assembly GCA_030638205.1). Classification (GTDB taxonomy): domain Bacteria; phylum Pseudomonadota; class Alphaproteobacteria; order Rhodospirillales; family Magnetovibrionaceae; genus DAOVVL01. The sequence continues at coordinate 215 of DAOWFB010000069.1, read as the reverse complement.
TAATGGCTGCTTTTTCTGGCGAAGTTGAAAAGCGATGCTCAACAAATGGTGCCTGCAATGGTGATTTGTATTGAGATGAAATCTCAATCGTGGAAGCTTTGAGATTAATTTCTTTAAGATGGCTAAAACCAATTTCCGGCAAAGTGCTTGCCGGTGGCTCTGACGCACAACCGCTTGTAAATAAAACTGGCACAAGCAACAGCGTAGCAATAAAT
>DAOWFB010000157.1 GCA_030638205.1 Thalassospiraceae bacterium | reverse complement strand
ACGAAGTCGTCAATATGTTCCGCGATAATTATAATATTAAATTAGTACACCGCGATGCCGCAGATTTATTTATTGGCAGGCTCGAAGGTGTGTCTGACCCGGAAAAGAAACGCAAAATTATCGGTGCAACTTTTATTGATGTATTTGAAGAAGAGGCAAAAAATATCGGTGGCGCGGATTTCCTTGCCCAAGGAACCCTTTACCCCGATGTTATTGAAAGCGTTTCATTTACCGGCGGGCCCAGCGTTACCATTAAATCACACCATAATGTTGGCGGCCTGCCCGAACGCATGAATATGAAATTGGTGGAACCATTACGCGAACTATTCAAGGACGAAGTCCGCGTGCTGGGCCGTGAATTAGGCCTGCCAGAAAATTTTGTTGGCCGTCATCCATTCCCCGGCCCCGGCCTTGCTATTCGTTTGCCCGGTGGGGTTACCCGGGAAAAACTGGAAATTTTACGGGGTGCCGATGCGGTCTATCTCGAAGAAATTAGAAACGCAGGGCTTTACGATATTATCTGGCAAGCCTTTGCCGTGTTATTGCCGGTACAAACAGTTGGCGTAATGGGTGATGCCAGAACATATGATTTTGTTTGCGCAGTTCGTGCTGTTACCAGCACCGATGGTATGACGGCAGATTTTTATCATTTTGATATGGAATTTCTTGCCCGCCTTTCAAGCCGTATAATAAACGAAGTTCCCGGTATTAACCGTGTGGTTTATGACATAACGTCCAAACCACCGGGCACCATCGAGTGGGAATAAACCACTAGCCCCTGGATACATAGGCCACATTAATGGTGTACTAGATAATGCCCAAAATCCCATAAAAACATGCATATTATAATTTTTATAATAATTTGAATGCTATACAGTGCATAATATTATTAGTTTAATACGTGGCTTTTATGGAATAACGCGCTATTATTGTACCTCAGAAGGTTGATTAACTAAGAGAGGGCGCCCGCAATGAATGTAAAGATGATCCTTAAAAACAAAGGTGGCGACGTGATTTCACTACGCCCCGAAGATACGGTGCAAACGGCTTCGGCGATTTTGACAACGAACAAGATCGGGGCCTTGCCGGTAAAAAACAGCGCCGAGAAATTGGTCGGTATTCTGTCTGAGCGCGATATTGTAAGAGGCCTGCACGAAAGCGGTAAATCGTGTGTTGACCTGCTGGTTCAGGATTTAATGACAAACAATGTCATCACCTGCGCCATCGAAGAAAGCATCGAGGATATTCAACAAAAAATGCACAACGGACGCTTTCGCCACATCCCGGTGATTGAGGACGGCAAGATCTGCGGTGTAATTAGCCAGGGTGATATTACGCACATAAGCATCGAAAAAGCCCAAACCGAAGCCAACATGATGCGCGAACTGGCAATCGCACGCAGCTAACCTATGGTACGCCCAATTGCTTTTTTCCAACCGGAATAAAGCCTTTCACGTTGATCGCCCACCATTAACGGCTCGAACCGCTTTTCCCCGCCCCAAGATTTAGCAAATTCATCCATCCCTGAATAAACTCCCGCATTCATTCCCGCCAAATAAGCGGCCCCCAAGGCCGTGGCTTCCAGAACCCTTGGCCGATCAACCTGGCATTCAATAATGTCTGCCAAAAATTGCATGGTCCAATTTGAAGCCGTCATCCCGCCATCAACCCTGAGTATAATTTCACCCAATGTTGAATAGTCTTTTTTCATGGCCTCCATCAAATCGCGAGTTTGGTAGCCAACGCTTTGCAGCGCGGCGCGGGCAATTTCATAGGGCCCGGTGGCCCGCGTAATGCCATAAATTGCCCCTCGGGCATTTGCATCCCAATGTGGCGCCCCCAGCCCGGTAAATGCAGGAACCAAATAAACTGATTGGGCATCATCGGCCATCTCGGCAAAATGTTCGGACTGAGCGGCGTTATCTATTATGCCCAAACCATCACGCATCCATTGCACCGCAGCACCAGCAATAAAGATTGAGCCTTCAAGGGCATAGGTTGCCTTGCCGCCAATCTGATACGCAATAGTCGTTAACAGGCGATTATTTGATAAAACTGGCTTGTCGCCTGTATTTAAAACCATGAAACATCCGGTACCATAGGTTGACTTCATCATCCCCGGTTTAAAGCACGCTTGACCAACCGTTGCCGCCTGCTGATCGCCCGCCACCCCTAAAATGGGTATTGCCACGCCAAATATTGATGCATCGGTTGCGCCAAAATCAGCGGCACAATCTTTTACTGTTGGTAACATTGCCGCCGGTACGTTGAATATTTTTAACAGCTCTTCGTCCCAGCATCCTGCATGAATGTTATAGATACTGGTTCTTGATGCATTGGTAGCGTCCGTTGCGTGAACTTTGCCACCGGTTAGGTTCCAAATAAGCCCGCGATCGCTTGTGCCAAATAATAACTCGCCGGCCCGGGCACGTTTACGTGCGCCGGAAACGTTATCTAGTATCCATGAAATTTTACTGGCGCTGAAATAAGGGTCGAGCAACAGCCCAGTTTTTGTTTTAATAATTTCTTCTGCGCCTTCATCTTTTAATCTGGCGCAGATATCTGCTGTGCGCCTGTCTTGCCAGACAATGGCATTATAAATTGGTTTTCCGCTTTTCTTGTCCCAGACAACAGTTGTTTCGCGCTGATTGGTAATTCCAATGGCCGCTATATTGGTGGGGTCTAAATTAATTGCGCTCAACACATTGGTAGCAGTGGAAATTGTGGTTGCAAGTATTTCTGCTGGGTCATGCTCAACCCAGCCATCCTTGGGGAAATGCTGGGCTAGCTCTTCCTGTTGGATATTTAAAACAGCCATGTCCGGGCCAAACAATATAGCGCGGCTTGATGTTGTTCCTTGGTCCAATGCCAAAATATATTTAGCCATAATTCCCACCCCGCTCTTAAGATATAAAGATTAAAGCCATTTTGCATAACATTATAATTTTTATAGCTTTTTCCTTTCATTGGGCCGTTTCTAGTGTAATTTGTCCCAAAGTGGCCAAAATGCCTGCGTTTATAATGCCAAATAGGAGAATAAAAATGCCAGATTCCATAAGCTGTTCCCATATTTTGTTGATGTACGATGGGTCCATGCGCTCTAGCTCGGACAGATCAAAAGATGATGCCAAATCATTAATCGATGATT
>DAOWFB010000025.1 GCA_030638205.1 Thalassospiraceae bacterium | reverse complement strand
TCATCAATGGATTATTTTTTAATATTTCAAAAAATGCACCATATCCGCAGCCAAGGTCATTTATAGTTATATTGCCGCAAAGGTCTGATGGCTCGACTATCTGAAGAAGGATTTCATGGCGCAGGGTTTGGCCTTCTTCGTGTTTCCAGAAAACTCCTTGGGCAGTTGGCCCGCATTCTTTTAGGCGGTGGTCATAAACTTGCCCAATGAACTCCAGCAGATCACCTATGTCGCTAGGCGGTTGTATGGTCAATTCCGATGTCCCCATTGATGGCGGCCCCTATTTTGAGTTGGCTGGGATACTAACAGTCGAGGGTTAACCTGAACAGGGTTAGCTGTGGGCGTTTATTCAGGTTTTCCGATTATCATCCAGTCGGGAACCGTTGGTTTTATGCTGGCGCCTCCAGCCATTAATTTATCTGTGTCGGATATGTTTTCCACCTTTATTAGGGCAAGGCCAATATCGCCGACACTTGATTTCATTTCGCCAACATCGCGCTCACCACTGGTGATGGCTGTTCCGGGTTCTGGTGCTGGCCCTTCAATGGATACTGGGAATAATCTTTTTTTCACAAGGCCGCGATATTTTGTTCTGGCGGTGACTTCTTGTCCTATGTAGCAACCTTTTTCAAATGAAACACCGCCAAGCTCTTCAAACCCGTTTTCTAATAAAAGCGCACGGTCAACCGTCATGTCGCGACTGCCATCGGGAAGGCCAAGGCTTATGCGAAGATGGTTATAATTATTAATGTCTGTTTTTTTAATATTGGCATTATTTAGCGCATCTTCGGCTAATTTATTTTCTGCAATTATTCGTGCGCCCGCTTTTTCTAATCTAGGGTCAACAAATGCAACTCCGCCAGCAAAGGGGGCTGAACTGCCGGCACCACCCGCAAGGCCAAGAGCGCTTAATGCGCCATCACCAAAAACGGCAAAGACAGAAAGATTATCCGTTTCATCGCTTACTTCTACGTTTGCCTTGAGCTTATACATGGAAAGTTTTTTAAAGAATTCCAGATGCCTTTCGCCTTCGCAATCGAGAACCAAAGCACCTCCATCTTCGGCAATTTCAGCGATAAAAAAATCAAACAGGTATTTTCCTTGGGCGGTCAGGAACGCCGACCAAATGCCTTGGTTGGGGGTGACCGTACTTACATCACCAGAAACCAGCCCCTGGAGGAATTCACGGGCATCTGGCCCGGCAATTCTTATTACCCCACGGTCGTTCAGGTGGACGAAAGCCGGATCGTTCATTTGGCGTATTTCCTTAAGGTAGTTGCTGTTTGTTGGTGATAAAGGTGGGGTATCTAGTGGCCGATGGCAAGCCCCGACACAGATTTTGCCAAGCGTTTTGCCAATTATCTATGCAAGCAGGCCCGACGTTCGTATAAAGTTAGTCATGAGAATCCTTTTTATTACATCCACCCGAATAGGCGACGCGGTAATTTCTACAGGGATTCTGCGCCACCTGTTGGACGCTAACCCCGACGCGCGGGTAACCGTTGTTTGCGGGCCGGCAGCAAAAGAGTTATTTGAAGGGGTTCCGGGGCTTGAACGGATAATAGTGCTGGAAAAAAAGCCATATTCTCTTCACTGGCTGGAAATGTGGAAGCAATGCATCGGGAGCATTTGGGATGTGGTGGTTGATTTACGCAATGCACCGCTAAGCGCGCTTTTGCTTTCAAAACGTCAATATCATCTTGGTCGTGCTGCTAAAAATAATGTGCACCGGGTTGTGGCGCTTGCATCTATTTTGGGCCTTGAAAAAAATCCACCCGCACCAAAGCTGTGGCCACGCCCTAATGATACCAGCGAAGCGGCAAAACTTATTCCAGATGGCAGGCCGGTATTGGGGCTTGGCCCCAGCGCAAATTGGATAGGCAAGGTCTGGCCAGCAGAAAATTTTACCAGCCTTGCTTTGCGACTTGTGGCAGACGATGGAATTATTCCGGGTGGTCGAATTGCCGTGTTTGCCCACGAGAGCGAGCGCGAAATGGTTACCCCAATTATAGATGTGCTTAAAGACAAGGGTTGCGAGGTTATTGACCTTGTAGGTCACCGTCATTTGCTGGCGGTGTATGCAGAGCTTAAACGCTGTGCCTTTTATGTTGGTAACGATTCAGGTCTAATGCATATGGCCGCAGCAGCAGGGGTGCCAACAATTGGTCTTTTTGGCCCTTCACGCGAAGACCATTATGCACCATGGGGGCATAGGTGTGCATCTGTACGCACAGATGCTTCTTATGATGATATATTTCCCTCCAAAGACCAATTGTTCAAAGTCGGAAGCCTGATGGGCACGCTGGACGTGGACAAGGTCGAACACAAAGCGCGCGAGCTTTGGCAGAGAAGAGGATAATAATAAATGGCTTCCATGCGCATACTTCAGGTAATGGCCGGTGCTGAGTTTGGTGGGGCAGAAGCCTTCTTCACCCGCCTTGTGACCGGGCTTGGTGCCCAAGGTCTGGATCAACGCGTACTTATCCGCCCCAACGCCGCGCGCGAGGCTACGTTGAAAAAAGCAGGAATAGAACCCGTATTGCTAAGGTTTGGCGGCAGGTTTGATTTGTTCACACCAATGGCCATACGCAATCAGTTGCGTGACTTTCGCCCTAATTTGGTTTTGACATGGATGAACCGCGCCACAATAAAAATGCCTAAGAAAAAACTGGCTGATATTGATTATACCCACGTTGCAAGGCTGGGGGGTTATTATGACCTAAAATATTACCAACATTGCGATCATCTTATCGGCAATACTCAAGATATAGTTGATTATCTTATCAAGGAAGGGTGGCCAGAAGAACGCGCACACTATCTTCCTAATTTTGTTGCGGCCGATGTTTGCCCACCTATTTCGCGCAAGGAATTGCATGTTCCAGATGGCGCAAAGATGATTATGGCGCTGGGACGGCTGCATGAAAACAAGGCATTTGATACTCTTATTCAGGCGCTTTCATTTCTGCCCAATGTTTATTTGTGTATTGCTGGCGAAGGGCCAGAACACGAAGCACTTGAAGCCATGGCCCTGAAAGAAGGCGTTCGTCCACGCATTCGTTTTTTAGGCTGGCGCGAAGATGTCGGCGCACTTTTGGCCGCTAGTGATATTTTTGTTTGCCCCTCACGGCACGAACCGTTGGGCAATGTGGTTATTGAAGCATGGGCGCAATCATGTCCGGTGGTGGCGGCAAGTTCGCAAGGGCCAGTTCAATTAATAAAAGATGGTAAAAACGGATTACTAACGCCCATAGACGATCCCAAGGCCATGGCCGATGCCATAAATCGCGTACTTGAAGATGCTGATTTGGCCAAGAAATTGGGAAGCGCCGGACGTGCATCGTACGAGGCCGACTTCACCGAAGCGAGTGTAATAAAACGCTATCTTGATTTCTTTCAACAGGTGGCTGGCTAATGTGCGGAATTGCCGGAATAATTTCCAATGGTTCTGGTGGTTCTGGCTCGCCTGATGAAGCTTGTCTCGGGCGCATGGAAAAGGCGCTGGCCCATCGCGGCCCCGATGGCAGTGGGCGTTATGTATCTGGCCCGTGCGCCATGGTTCATACTCGCCTTGCGATTGTTGATCTTGAAACTGGCGACCAGCCATTTATTGGCACCGGTAATGCTGGCAAGGAAATAGCCCTTATCGCCAATGGGGAAATATACAATAACCCCGAACTGCGATCCCATATGGCGGGGACTAATTTTAAAACAAAATCTGATTGCGAACCGCCGTTATTTTTATATATGGAGCATGGAGTAGATTTTAGTAAAAAACTTCGCGGTATGTATGCAATTGCAATTTGGGATGAAGCAAAAAATCGTCTTGTATTGGCGCGCGACCCATTTGGAATTAAGCCGCTTTATTACGCCGAAATTGAAAAAGGTTTTATTTTTGCATCGGAACCAAACGCAATAATTAAATCCGGTCTTGTAAATGTGGAACTTAATGTCGATGCCCGCGATGAATTATTGCAGCTTCAATTTATCACCGGAAGAAAAACCGCGTTCACGGGCATCAACCGCGTTTTGCCGGGTGAAACATTAATTGTCGAAAATGGTAAAATAACCGAACGCTATATTGTGAACGCAATACCAATGGGCGGCGCCATGGGAACGCCCAAGGGTAAGGCATTATTTAAATTAGACAGCGTTTTAAATGACAGCATCAAGGTGCATCAACGCGCCGACGTTCCCTATGGAATGTTTCTTTCCGGCGGAATAGATTCTTCCACATTGCTGGCAATGATGAGCAGGTTAAACCCCAACCCGGTTGTTGCCTTTACCGCAGGTTTCCCTGAAACAAATGCCGTTGATGAACGCAAGCTTGCCCGCAAATTGGCAAAGGCCGAGGGGGCGGAGCATATTGAAATAGAATTTGATGCCGATGATATGTGGGAAACATTGCCCAGTATTGCGGCGCACATGGACGACCCGGCTGCTGATTATGCGCTTTTGCCCACATGGAAACTTGCCGAGGCAGCTAAAAAAAATGGCATCAAGGTTGTATTAACCGGCGAAGGTGGCGATGAATTGTTCGGCGGTTATGGCCGTTACCGCACCGCCAGAAGAACGCTTTTCAGAAAAGACATGTACCGCAAGGGAATACTTGAAAACGCAAACGTTCTGAGAGAAATTGATAAAACCAGAAAATGGCGCCAAGGAATGGAAAAAGCCGCCATTGATGCGGCGACGCCAGATCGCACCCGCCTGCAACAGGTTCAGGCCCAAGACATCGCCACATGGTTGCCCGCTGATTTGCTGGGCAAGGTTGACCGCATGTTGATGGCCCACGGGGTTGAGGGCAGGGTGCCTTTTTTAGATCCGGAAATGGCTGATTTTGCATTTTTGCTT
>DAOWFB010000148.1 GCA_030638205.1 Thalassospiraceae bacterium | reverse complement strand
GCTGGATGCCATAATTTCCTGACCTTGGCGGGTAAGTTCGCCAACACCGATAACTATGAATAGCGATGTATCCTTCAGGCTAATTATAAATTGATTGCCCAGCGATGGTATCATCCGGCGGAAAGCAAGCGGGCCGACGATATAAACGAGGACTTTCCAGAACGGCAAACCGAGCGCAAGGCCGGCCTCTCGCAAGCCACGGTGAACAGAAAGTATGGCTCCGCGCACGATTTCTGCAATATAGGCACCGGCATTAACAATAATAGAAGTAATGGCAGCGGTAATTGGTTCAAGCCGGATATCGGCCAGCATCGGCAGAGCAAAATAGATAAACATCACCTGTACAATGATTGGCGTACCGCGAATAATTTCAATATAAAAAAAGGCGATGGCGTTTACGAAAGTATTTCCATAAGCGCGCATTAAGCCCGCCGTTACGCCAAGGACAAAGCCCCCAGCGATACCAGCGAGTGAGATAAGGATCGTTAGTTTAACGCCAACCATCAATTGCGGTAGCGCGTCCCAGATAACGGACCATTCAAATTCCATAGAGCAATTCCTTTCGAGAAGAGCGCGCCGACCGAAGCCGGCGCGCTTTAGATACTCGTGAAATTAGCTCTTTGGTGGCAATGCACCGAACCACTTTTTGTAGATTTTGTTGTAGGTTCCGTTTCTTTTTAACTTAGAAAGTGAAAGGTTGACCTTGCCAACCAAGTCACTGCCCTTAGGGAAACCAATACCATACTGGTGCGCCATCATCTGTTTACCAGCGGACTTAACTTTGCCCTTGCCGTTTTCTTTGATGAAGTAAAGAACGTTTGGCGTATCGTGCATAGCAGCATCAGCCCGACCAGTTACAACTTCAAGATAGGCATTGTCGCTGTTTGGGAACAAACGCAGTTCAGTATCTTTAAAGTTTTCCTTGGCATAATCGGTAGCCGAGGTGCCGGTTTTTACTGCAAGTTTTTTGCCCGCAAGGTCAGCCGCACTTTTGATGGTGCTATCTGCCGGTACCATCAGAAGGAAGCCGCTATCGTAGTAACCATCAGAAAAGTCGATAACTTTTTTGCGTTCGTCTTTGATGGTTATGCCAGCTAGGCCAACATCAATCTGACCAGTCTGAAGACCGGGGATAATTCCACCAAAATCCATAGGCTGAAGTTTGTAGGCAACGCCGATATCCTTGGCAATAGCGTCCCAAAGATCAATATCAAAGCCAACATATTTGTCGCCTTCTTTATATTCGAACGGAACAAATGCGGTGTCCGTTGCGACTATTAATTCCTTAGCTTGAGCAGTCTGAGCGAAGAGGATAGCACCGGCCAAAACCGCCCCCGCGAGTTTTCCAAATTTAAACATTTATATTTTTCTCCCTGTTTATGTGGATGCATTTATTATTTGCTAATATCCTTATTATGCAAATATAAAATGCTATTTAGCATATGTCACATTTTAAATGTACCAACCTGTAACTGCCTAAAATTGCTTGAAAAATAATTACTTTTAAACATAGTTTAGATTCGATCTAAAATAATAATGATTGGTACGACCCAGATAGCCCGACAATGAATGGGCTGAAAAAACGACCCATAACTATTTTGAGTTGTTGGAAAAATGAATGCTCAATGCCCATGGGCTTGCTGGAAATTAATTCCATCCGCTTGCGCCGTGCTTACCGTGGCGCACCCGCCACCAAACCCCAGACAAACGTGTAACTTATTATATTGTCAGGGGAGCATTTGCAAAGCAGCTGATTTGTGTCATTTAAAAATGTTTCCGACATTTTATCAGTTACAGCTTAAACTGTACCATTGTTGCTTAGTTGTAATTTCTAGGGGCATAACGTGGAATCTGGGATTCATCTTCTAATTATGCTGGTCGCTGCGTGGGTATTTGGCCACGGGGCCGAAGCCATCAAACTGCCAGCATCGGTTGGCCAGGTTTTGGCTGGAGTTGCTGTCGCCACCTCGGGTGATGCATTGTCTCCATTTATTCCTCTGCTTGATGGTATTGCTGCCAGCCCCTCGGTTATGGGTGTCGGCGAAGCGGGTATATTCTTTCTGTTGCTGTATGCCGGCATCGAAATGCAGCCTTCTGAAATAACAGATAACGGCAAAGAGGCAATTGCCGTTGCCGTGGGTGGGGTGGCGATTCCATTGGCTAGTGGGTTTGCATTGGCGTGGTATGTGTTGCCCGAAAGTGACGTCCGCTTTGTGCAGGCGTTCGTGGTTGGGGTGGCCTTGTCAATTTCGGCCATAGCAGTTGCGGCAAAGGTGTTTATGGATTTCGATCTTCTGCATCACCCCATCGGCAGGGTTGTAATCTCGGCCGCGGTGATTGACGACATAATTGGGTTGGTGCTGCTGGGCATGGTGGCCAGCATGATAGCCACGGGGAGCTTTCCCAACATTACCGATATGGGCTACATGATCGGAAAGGTGGTCTTGTTTTTCGGCCTAACATGGCTGCTCGGCCATAGGCTGTCGACACACTTCTGGCGCATGCTTCATAGGGTTCATATGCCGGGAATGCGATTGATGGCGCTGTTGGCTATCGCCCTTATGTATGGACTGTTTGCCGAAGCATTGGGACTGCATTTCATCTTGGGCCCATTCATGGCTGGGCTATATTTCGAGCCCAAAAGTGTTGGCCATAAGGCATATAAAAGCATCGACCACACCATTAACCTGCTGACCAAGGGCGTGTTGGGGCCAATATTTTTTGCCTCCATCGGCTTAATGGTTGACCCTAGCGCCATGATTGAGGTGCCGGGGTTTCTTGCCGTGTTAATAATTGTCGCGATTGCGGGAAAGCTGATCGGCTGCGGCGTGCCTGCTTATCTGGTGAACGGTCACAACCTACGCGATGCCGCCGCCATCGGCGTAGGCATGAGCGGACGCGGAGCGATAGAGCTATTTATTGTATCCATTGCCTATCAGGCCGGGGTATTCAATTTGGGCAATGGGCACCATCCCATACTCGCAAATCTGTATTCCGCCCTGATACTAACCGCCATAATTACCACTGCATTAACACCAGTTTTATTACGACTGGCTTTGCGTTATCATAAAAAATAACACTCAGGCAAATACGCATAGCTTAACTAATGTGGCTATCTATTTTACATGGTTTTATGTTAGAATTACGGGTCTAAAATTAAAAAAATGTCGTCTCAACTTGTTCCATTAAGGGGGTCTGCATGCTTAATCCATCACCTAAATATATAATGATTTTAGCGATTGCCATAATGAGTGCCATGTACGCTACCGGCGCGGCGGCTGCAGGAAACTCACCGGAAATACCTTTTCTTGATCAATGGTCCGGATCTCCACATGCAAACGCCAAGTCCGAATCATTCCGTCATTGGGACAAAGACGGCGAAGTGCCAAAAGCATGTGCAAAGTGTCATTCCAGTGATGGTTTTAAGGATTTCCTCGGTGCCGATGGTAGCGCCGAAGGCGTGGTTGATAGCCCGGCACCAACCACCAGCGTCATAACCTGCACCACCTGCCATAATGATGCCGGCGTGGCGCTGGATAGTGTAACTTTTCCCTCGGGGCTCAGCATCGCCAACGCCGGAAGTAGCGCGCGCTGCATGGAGTGCCATCAGGGGCGCCAGTCAGGCGCAAATGTGGACAAGGCAGTCGCCGGCATGTCTCCCGATGCGGTTTCGGACAAACTAAAATTTCTTAATGTTCACTACCGTGCCGCCGCCGCAACGCTGTGGGGCGGAAAAGCCAAGATTGGTTATGAATATGCCGGAATTGATTATCAGGGCCGGGCCGAACATTGGAAGAGCCTCAACGAATGTGTTGAATGTCATGATCCCCACGGATTGGAGGTTCGGGTTGAAACCTGCGTTCGTTGTCACGAAAACGTAACCGATGTTAAATCTCTTCGTGGGATACGCTGGGCCAAGACCGACTTTGACGGCGATGGCGACAAGCAAGAGGGCATTTCAGGAGAAATTGCAACCATGCATGAAAAGTTACTTGCGACCATACAGGTTTACGGTAAAAAAGTAAGCAAGCCCATTGCCTATGACGCACACGCCTATCCATATTTCTTTTACGACAGCAACGCCAATGGTGTGGCCGACAAGAAAGAGGCGGTTTTCAAAAATCAGTACAAGTCATGGACGCCGCGTCTGCTGAAGGCCGCCTATAATTACCAATTTGTGGCCAAGGATACCGGCGCCTATACGCACAATTCGCGTTATGTGATGCAGTTGTTGTTTGACAGCATTGCTGATTTATCCAGCACCACCAAAACGGACGTGGGTGCAATGGTTAGGCCATAACTAATTTATAATACATAACGTATACCATGTATGAATCAAAGCCTCCCCTCTTCGGAGTGTTATGTTAAATGAAATCACCTCCGACCAATAGCGATGCCGTGCCAACACCCCATCAAGATACGCATGGTCGGCGGTGGCAAGAAGATTTTCAATTTACGTTAGCTCTTATCCTCCCGCTGCTGGTTCGTCTGAATACGGATGGACAGGATGTGGCGTTGCAGCGGCTGGCCTTGTTGGTCTTGTTGTTTGCTGTTGCCTATGGGTGGAACATTGTGTTCACAAAACAAATTGGCAAAACACCAGAGATTTATCAATTTAACTTTGCCATACTTTTTTCCTTATTATTACCATCGCCCGTGGGCTGGGGCGGAGCGGTATTGGCTGCCAGCTTTGGTTGGGTGTTTGGTCGCGAGATTTTTGGCACCAAGACCGTTCTTTCGCCGGTCATTATTGCGTTGGCGTTTGCCATTTTTTCATTTCCGGGTGGAGGCTATGAAGCGCGGCAGATACTTTCCGCTGCATCAGATCAGCTATTGGCGATATCATGCCTGCCCGGTGCCGCATGGCTGTTATGGAAAGGTGTTTTATCGTGGCGAGTTGTTGTTGGTGCAATGGTTGGCGTTGCGGCAACGATTTTGTTGATGGCGGGGCCGGAATCCTCATGGTGGTCACATTTTATGCTCGGCACATTTGCGCCGGGAATTTTATTTATAGCGGCGGCACCCGAAAGCATGCCACGAAGTGAAAATGCTCGCTGGGTTTACGGTCTTATGGTTGGTGCATTAATTATTCTGATCCGCACAGCCAATCCCGATCAACCCGATGGCGTGGTATTTGCTGTTCTGCTGGGTAGCTTGTTTGCTCCGCTTGTTGATCGTGCGCTCAACTGGAGACCGAGATATGAGTAGACTCAAAACCAGCAACCTCAAAACTTTGAGCGTGGCTTTTCTGGTGGCGCTGGTTTGTTCGGTCGTAGTGTCGTTTACCGCCGTAACCTTGAAGCCGCTACAAGATGCCAATCGCCTGCGTGCAAGCTCCGCCAGCCTGGTTGAAGTTCTACAAACCCTTGGTGTCGGCATGCCCAAGACACATCTGGTAGACCGCGTTAGCGGTGCTAGCGTAAGGCGTGATCCGGGTAGCAAAAGCGAACTGGGGGCAGATAAAGACATCGCCGGGTTGGGCTGGGTCGAAAATGTTCTAACGGTTTATGAATTACGAACCGATGGTCGGATTGATCTGGTCATCCTGCCGGTTCGTGGCACTGGCTATAAATCAATGCTGGAAGGCTATCTGGTTCTTGAGAAAGATCTCAATACAATTGCTGCGCTTACTTTTCATAAACAAGATGAAACCCCCGGTATGGGCGCGAGAATCATGGAAAAAGAATGGCAGGCGCTGTGGGCTGATAAACAAGTTAGCGATCAAAGCGGTACCATTCGTATTGAAGTGGTCAAGGGTGCCGCCAGCGACGTACATGAAGTTGACGGAATTTCTGGTGCGACGCGAACCGGTAGAGGGGTTAGCAACCTAATGCGGTTTTGGTTCGGGCCGGATGGTTATGGGCCATATCTTGCGCGTCTAAAACGAGAGGCAGGATAATGGCATTTGATAACAAACCATTGCTCGAGCCAATTATCTCCGCCAATCCGGTTATATTGCATGTGCTGGGTATTTGCTCGGCCTTAGCGGTAACCACATCGTTATCGACTGCACTGGTTATGAGTGTAGCGCTAATTTTTGTTCTTAGTTTTTCAAATACACTCATCAGTCTGATCCGTCGCCATATTCCCAAAACCATTCGTTTGATCGTGCAGATTACCATCATTGCATCGCTGGTTATTGTTGTTGATCAAATATTACAGGCGTATTTGTTTGAAATGAGCAAGCGGCTTAGCGTGTTTGTTGGTCTGATAGTTAGCAACTGTATAGTGCTTGGCCGGGCCGAGGCCTTTGCCATGAAAAACCCTCCCCTTCCAAGCTTACTTGATGGAATTGGCAACGGCTTGGGTTATGCGTGGATTTTATTGTTAATCGGTGCCCTGCGCGAATTATTAGCGGCGGGCACGCTTATGGGCCATGTGATATTGCCATTATCAGAAAACGGTGGCTGGTTTACGCCACTAAAGATGATGGCGTTACCGCCCAGTGCATTTTTTCTATTGGGATTGCTGGTTTGGGTTGTGCGCACCCTCAAGCCCGAACACGCCGAAACGCTTTTAGAAACTGAAAATTCTAAAGGCGAAGGAGGCGAGCCATGATTGAGCTATTTCTTAAATCCATATTCAGCGACAATTTAGCACTCGCCTACTTTCTTGGCATGTGTACGTTTCTTGCGGTTTCACGTCATTTTGAAACGGCATTTGGTCTTGGCCTAGCCATGATTGTTGTTGAAACCATTACGGTTCCCATTAACAATTTAATATTTAACTGGGTTTTGGCCGATGGTGCCCTGCTATGGATGGGCATTAAAGATGTAGATTTAAGTTTTCTGACATTAATAGCATCTATTGGCGTGATTGCGGCCACGGTGCAAATTCTTGAGATGGTTCTGGATCGTTTTTTCCCCAAACTATATCAGGCGTTGGGTATTTTCCTGCCATTGATTACGGTCAACTGCGCCATTCTTGGCGCTAGCTTATTCATGGTTGAGCGACGCTATGATTTTTCCGAAAGCGTTGTTTACGGATTTGGTTCCGGCCTTGGCTGGGCCTTGGCGATCTGGGCGTTGGCGGCATTGCGTGAACGCATTGATGAAAATCTGGTACCGAAAGGCCTACGCGGGCTGGGCCTAGCATTCATTCTGACCGGAATGATGTCCATGGGGTTTGCCGTTTTTGGTGATCTTGGGTTTGGGTGAAAATGCAATGAACGAAATCATTCTTGGCAGTGCGGTGTTTACGGGGCTAATTATGGTTCTGGTCCTGATTGTTCTTGCTGCCCGCACCGTTCTGTGGGGAAACGGCCATGCCCAAATTAACGTCAATGGCGAAAGAATAATAGAAAGTGCGCTGGGCGAAAAATTGCTTGGTGCGCTGGAACACGGTGGCGTGCATCTTCCTACTGCTTGCAGCGGGGTTGGTTCCTGCGGTTTATGCCGGATAAAAATTTTGAACAAAGCACAAACTGGCAAAGCCCTATCGGTTGAGCGCGCTAAGTTAAGCAACACCGATATTAACCAAGGTTACCGTTTAGCCTGTCAAGTGGTGGTGCGTGGTGATTTAGAAATTACCGTGCCGGCAGAAATGCTTGGCGCTGAAAGTTGGGTATGCACAGTAAAAGAAACCCAAACCCTTTCGCCGCTAATAAAAGAAATTATTTTAGCGCTACCATCGGGTGAAGGCAGAAATTTCCCCGCCGGAGGATATGTTTTGCTAAGCGCACCACGATTTAATCTTGCGTTTTCTGATATCGAAGTTCGACCCGAACATGAAAACACTTGGCGGCGTTTGGGCCTTCGTAATTTAAAAATTAAAAATCGCAATGTGCAAAATCGTGCCTATTCATTGGCCAACAGCCCAAATGACACGGAGACATTACTTTTAAACATTCGCTTGGCCTTGCCACCAAGCTCAAATCCCGATGCGATGCCGGGCGCGGTTTCTTCGTACCTATTCGGATTAAAAGTTGGCGATAAGATTAATGTTTCCGGCCCTTATGGAAATTTCTTTGTTCAAGATACTGCCCAAGAAATGATTTTTATTGGCGGCGGTGTTGGTATGGCTCCACTTTGCGCACATGTTTACGATCAGCTTGAACGTTTAAACAGCAAACGAACCATAAGTTACTGGTATGGCGCTCGCTCGCTTATCGACCTTTACTATGTAAACAAGATGGAACG
>DAOWFB010000115.1 GCA_030638205.1 Thalassospiraceae bacterium | reverse complement strand
GTTTCCGGCACCGGGGAAAACCATCCCCCATGAAACTTCCGTGGGGCGGCCATATAATTCTGCATTTATAAAATTCGCAATGCGCCCAAATAACAATCCGATGGGAGCGGCGACCGCAACCATATCGAAAAAACGCAAGGCATCTATTTTACGAGCTCGGCAAAACCAAGCCGTTGCAGCCGCTACGCCAAGCACACCGCCATGAAACGACATTCCGCCTTGCCATACTTTTAATATTTGCGATGGATTGGCCATGTAATAATCAAAATTATAAAAAAGCACATAGCCAATGCGCCCGCCCAAAATAACGGCGAAAATTGCCCAAACCAAAAAATCATCAACGTCGTCACGTTTGGCGGACGATGGGGGTTTTTCCACCATCCACACCATGTAGCGCCAACCCATTAGCAGCCCGGCAATATAGGCGAGCGAATACCAACGCACGGCCAATGGGCCAACTTCAAATATAATGGGGTCGATGTTTGGGAATGCAAAAGCAAAAGTCATGCAATAGGGCTTTCAGAAAAAACTGCGGGCAAAAAAACTACCAAAAAAAACCATAAGGCTATTAACGATAAATATCATCGGATTTAAGAAAATCGCTCACATAAGATTTAATACCGTCTTCTAGTTCGGTGAATTCTTTTTTATAGCCCGCGGCTCGCAGATTGAGCGTATTGGCTTGAGTAAAATATTGGTATTTGTCACGAATATCCTTAGGCGTAGCAATAAATTTTATTTTTGGTTTTTTGCCAAGGGCTTCAAAAACCGAAACTGCCAAATCGCGGAAAGATCGTGCCTTGCCGGTGCCGCAATTAAATATCCCTGAAACATTTTCATTGTCTAGCATCCACATCATTACATCGATGCAGTCGTCAATATATATGAAGTCGCGCATCTGCCCGCCATCTGAATAATCAGGGTGATGAGATTTAAACAATGTTGCATCGATGCCGGCCAGCGCATCGGGGTAAAGTTTGTTAACAACCGAACGCATTGGACCTTTGTGATATTCATTTGGCCCATAAACATTAAAAAATTTCAAACCAACCCATTGTGGTGGATGGGCGTCGCCACTATCAATCATGCGCGCGACCCGGCGGTCAAAAAGATGCTTGCTCCAACCATATGGATTTAATGGTTTGAGCTTTGCCAGCGCGTTTATTGAATTATCATCTTCAAAACCGGCTTCGCCATCGCCATAGGTGGCGGCACTTGATGCATAAATAAATTTGGTTTGATGCGCGGTGCACCATTTCCACAAATCAAGGGAAAGCTGAAAGTTGTTTTCAATAATCAAATCAACATCACGTTCGGTGGTGGCCGATATTGCCCCCATGTGAAATACCGCCTTGATGTTGGTGGAATTATCTTCAAGAAAATCTAGGGTGTCATCAGGGTGGACTATGTCAAACAGTTCGCGCTTGGCTATATTTTTCCATTTATCCTGATCACGCAGACGGTCAATCACTGCAATTTTTGTAATGCCGCGCTTTTCCAGCGCCGCAACAATGTTTGATCCGATAAATCCTGCGCCGCCAGTGACCACATACATTGATAAACCCCTTTGATTTACTTGATAATCATTTATACGTCCCGGTGCCCATGACCGCAAGCAGCTACACTTTGACCTCCACACTTTGACCTAGAGGAACATAAGCCCCATAATATTGAACAATATAAACAAGGGATTTTTTAACCATGCAAACATCAAACCGGTTTCTCGACGACATTGCCAAAATGGCAAATGGTGCAGCCTCGGCGGTAACCGGGGTAAAGGGCGACATCGAAGGCATGGCCCGGCGACGGTTAGAAAAGCTTCTATCTGAGCAAAACCTTGTTAGCCGGGATGAATTTGAGGCGGTAAAAGCCGTGGCCGCCAACGCGCGGGCCGCCCAAGAAAAGCTGGAAAAAAGGTTGCAAGAACTTGAGGCCCAGTTGAGCGGCCAAAAACCAGCCCAAAAACCAGCCCAAAAACCAGCTAAGAAACCGACCAAAAAAACCGGCCAAAAAACCGTCAAGAAATAGGCTACCAACCCCCAATAATCGTCCGATTCGCCCATAATTTTTAATATAAATTGGCAAATACCCGCAAAAAACAGGGTATTTAAGGCTATTTTTATTACTTTTTAGCGACCGCGACTCGGCAGTTAGCTTGTTTATCCACAAAAAACAGCATCTTAAAAGGCCTTGTCCCCTTGCGGGCGTACCTTCCTTATGCACACTAGAACTAGTAGTCGAAACGGGATAATGCACAACATATCGCATCCCGTAGAGCCAGCTTTAAGGGAACCAAGCTAATGCCGTCCACATTAAGGGCCGCCAATAATTTGTTTAGGCATCCTATCGATGCCATCGAAAACACCATTAGCCACTATGAATGGCCCATGGACAGAACCAGCGATGCGGAAATGACCGTGCAGTTGCCCGGCAAATGGTGTTCCTATTCCCTGTTTATAAACTGGAGCGAAAAAGCAGACGCAGTACAATTTACCTGCGCGTTTGATATGCGGGTACAAAAGGAAAAGCGGGCGCAGCTTTACGAATTGTTGGCATTAATCAACGAACAGTTATGGCTGGGCCATTTTACCGTGTGGGTCGAAGACGGAATGCCAATGTTTCGCCATTCATTACCACTAAAAGGTTCAGACGGGCCATCGCCGGAACAGGTGGCAGACGTGGTTGAAACCGCACTTTATGAATGCGAAAGATTTTTCCCTGCTTTTCAGTATGTCATCTGGGGTGGACGTCCGGCTACCGAAGCGGTTCAAGCGGCAATGATAGAAACCATAGGCGAAGCCTGAGATGGCGAAACTGCTTCTTGTCGGATGCGGCAAAATGGGGGGTGCGCTTGCCCGTGGATGGATTGCAAATGGCACGCCCGTTGGCGATATAGCCGTGGTTGAACCAAACGCCGATGCCGGTGCCGTTATTTTTTCAGAACTTGGTATCAAGGCCGTTTCAACGAACGATGAACTGCCTGCCGGATATTCACCAGACTTTATATTTCTTGCGGTCAAACCGCAAAGCGCAGCCGATACGTTGGCGCCCTATGCGGCTTATACATCTGCAAACACAACATTTGTTTCGATTATGGCGGGAAAAACAATTTCTTCGCTGGAAGCAATATTGGGCGGCGATGCCAACATAGTTCGTGCCATGCCCAACACACCAGCAGCAATAGGCCGTGGCATTACCGTTGCGGTGGCCAACAACAGCACAACGCCACAAGCAAAAAAATCTGTAACAAGTTTATTGCAAGCAGTTGGTGAGGCCGCATGGGTTGATAACGAAGGCATGATGGATGCGGTTACCGCCGTTTCCGGCAGCGGGCCTGCCTATATATTTTTATTGGCGGAAGCCATGTCCCATGCTGGGGTAATGGCCGGGCTTTCCGTAGAATTATCAGACAAGCTAGCGCGCGAAACTATTTCAGGCTCGGGCGAATTGCTGCACCGTTCAAACGAAACTGCAAAGTCGTTGCGCCAAAATGTAACTTCACCCGGGGGCACAACCGAAGCCGCATTAAAAATATTAATGGCCGATGGTGGGATGAAAGACCTAATGGTCAAGGCAGTCGATGCCGCGACCAAGCGTTCACGCGAACTTGCCGATTAGATGGCCGATTAATGTCTAAAGAAATTTCATACGACGATTTTGAAAATGTGGATATCCGCGTTGGAACAATTGTTCGTGCAGAAGATTTTCCCGAAGCAAGAAAACCAGCCATAAAAGTATGGATTGATTTTGGCCCGGATATCGGGACTAAAAAAACATCAGCGCAAATAACGCGCCATTATACCACTGATACACTTATTAATATGCAGGTTGCGGCGGTGGTTAATTTTCCACCACGGCAAATTGGGAAATTCATGTCAGAAGTATTAATGCTGGGCTTTCCTGATAATGATGGAGAGGTTGTGTTAATACGGCCCGATAAAGCGGTTCCGGCTGGTGAAAAGCTTTGTTGAACAAACTTATAACGGCAACAAAACCGTAACCCGCAAACCACCACCGGGTGCATCGCTCAAACCTATTTCACCACCATGTCCACGGACTGCATCACGGGCGATGGTCATACCTAAACCCACCCCGCCTGTTTCAGGATTGCGCGATGCATCAAGCCTGTAAAAAGGGCGAAAGACTTCTTCGCGCATTTCATCTGGAATCCCAGGGCCATCATCATCAATAATAATTTCTATGCCGTTTTCGCGTTTTCCGGCGCGAATGGTGATATTTTCTCCGTATCTGGCGGCGTTTTCAACCAAATTAGTCAATGCTCGCTTTAACGTGCCCTTACGAATTGTGGCGTCAAGATCGCCCTCTGAATGAAGGTCGATCATCGCGCCCTTGCGCCTAATTTGCGTAACTATTTGGTTCAGCATTTCGCTTATACTGGCGGAAGCTTGTTTTTCTGATCCTTCGCCGCGGGCAAATGCAAGATATGCGTCAAGCATATGTTCCATATCTGAAATATCTGATTTCAATTCATCGGTTCCATCGCCGGCTTTCATCATTTCAAGCTGCAGCTTCATTCGTGTAATTGGCGTGCGTAAATCATGGGAAACACCTGAAAGCATATCTGTGCGTTGCTGTATGTGGCGTTTCAAACGGTTACGCATGGCAATAAACGCACTTGCTGCTTGACGCACCTCTAGTGCGCCTTCTGGTTTAAATTTTTTTGAATCGCGACCTTTGCCAAAATCCTCAGCCGCCGTAGCTAGCCTGCTTATGGGGCGCACCTGATTTTTCATGAATATTACGGCAACACCAAAAAGCAATAAACTGGTTCCGACCATCCACATAACAAATACATAAGTGGTCGTACTAAAAAATCTTTTGTTGGGGACTGTAATTTCAAGCACCCCTTGCCCAAGCTGTATATGCACGATAACAAATCTGTCGCTTTCAGAATTAAGGCTAAACGGTTTTTTAATATGATTTTCCAAGGCGCGGGTAAGCGATGTTTCCATTAATCCGCTTTGCTTATTTGAATTAGCAATGACCTCGCCAGGATAATATTTAAAGGTAAGTTGAAAATTTGTTTGTGCCCTGCGGTAAAGGTCTTGTAATTCATCTGTTTGCTGATATTTGGGCATTTGTTCAATTATTAGCGCAATATCACCTGCAACACCCTGAGCCAAACGGCGGCTAACCTTGCTCCAATGATTTTCAAAGAAAATTACCGTTGTCACCAATTGTAACAACACAAGCGGTGTCACAATAATAAGCACCGCCCTGCCCAAAAGACTTTTCGGTAGATATGGTTTTAATACTGTTGAAAGTCGCATTTGTTTTCTCAGCATTGCCTTAAATCAACTTGCTCATTTTAGATCTGGCCCATTCAGTCTCGCCCATTCAGTCTGGCAGTAAAACATAGCCTTTACCACGAACTGTTTGTAGGTAACGTGGCACTTTCGGGTTTTTTTCAATCTTGCGACGAAGCCTTGTAACCTGCACATCGATTGCCCTGCCTGCGGCATCTGCGTCGCTTTGCTCAATAAGCACTTCACGCGAAATGGTTGTGCCGGGCCTTATCGATAATGCTTTCAAAAGCTGAACCTCAACCGTTGTAAGTTTTACCGGCGTGCCGCCAATGGTAAGCTCTGAGCGTTCAATATCAAATATTGCCTCACCCATAATTATTTTTGTTGGAGCTACATCATCAGTTGTGGCTACCACACGTTTTAGTATGGAATTTATTCTAAGCAACAACTCTCTTGGCTCAAAAGGTTTTGCCAAGTAATCATCTACACCATGCTCCAGCCCTTCAATGCGATTTTCTGTTTCGCTCATGGCAGTCAGCATCAAAATTGGAACGTCGTTTGTTTTTCTTAAATCTGCTGCAAATTCAAGCCCGCTTTCGCCCGGCATCATGCGGTCAAGAATAATAAGATCAAACGAAAGCGATGATAGCTTTGACCTTGCATCGCTGGCATCAATTGCGGTTATTACAAAAAAATTACTTTCGCTAAGAAATTTTTGCAACAATTCGCGCAGACGAACATCATCATCAACGACAAGAATATTTGGCCGATCGGCGTTTACTGTTGCTGGCATAATTTTTTATCCCCCACTTATTAATCAACCGTCCGTATCAGTAGGTAATATTGACCTTGTATGTGGACCACCGCCTGTAAAACGCTGACGATCCTCATCATTTATTATTCTGGTTAATATTTTTTTGAAGCCATCAATGCTTTCGTGCCCGGCATATTCGTATGCTTTTCTGATGCGCGCACCTTGGGCCTGGGTCAATTTACATTCCAGCTTTTCTCCCTTGTCGGTCAGGGAAAGTATTCGCCGCCTACGGTCACCTGCATCTGTTACCTGCTCAACAAAGCCCTCTCGTACCAATTGACCCAAAACCCGACTAAGGCTTTGCTTGGTTATTTTTAATATATCGAGCAAGCGGTTCACGGTAAGACCGGGGTTGCACTTTACAAAATATATGACCCGGTGGTGGGCGCGGCCAAACCCGTATTCTGATAAAATGTCATCGGCCTCGCCGGTAAAATCACGATAGGCAAAGAACAATAGCTCCATTGCTTGACGCAAATCTTCCTCGTGAAGCAAATGGTGCTCCGCCTCATCTGGATTTGGCTTTTTTGTTTCCGGTTGGCTCATGATAAATCCTAAGGTTTATCGTATGATAACTGCTAATAATTTAAGTCAGTGTTATTGACATATATGCCAAATACTGATAAAAAACGCAAGAACATTCCGGGAAACCGGGCAATTTAAGCAATATTATTACTCGCTCGAGGATAAATACAAATGTCTGCAGCACCTTATGATGACCGCGATGGGCAAATCTGGTTTGACGGTAAAATGGTTCCGTGGCGCGATGCCAATGTTCACCTGCTTACCCATGCCCTGCATTATGCCTCTAGTGTGTTTGAGGGCGAGCGCATGTACGCAGGTAATATTTTTAAATTAAACGAACATACCGAGCGATTACATAATTCTGCCAAAATACTTGGCTTTGAAATCCCATGGTCAAGCGATGAAATTAATCAGGCCTGTATTGATGCTTGTGAAATTAACAACATTAAAGATGGCTATATCCGCCCAGTTGCATGGCGCGGCAGCGAAATGATGGGTGTTTCTGCACAAAAGAACACCATTCATCTGGCGGTTGCGGCGTGGGAATGGCCTTCATATTTTTCACCCGAGGCACGAATGCGTGGCATTCGTTTACAAACTTCCAAATGGAAACGCCCTTCGGCAGAAACCGAACCAGTCCACGCCAAAGCAGCCGGACTTTATATGATATGCACCCTTTCCAAACATGCAGCCGAAGATGCAGGCTTTGATGATAGCCTGATGCTTGATTACCGCGGCCAGGTTGCAGAAGCCACCGGGGCTAATATTTTCATGGAAATGGGTGACGGCAAATTGCACACGCCCACACCTGATTGTTTTCTTGACGGTATTACCCGGCGCACAATTATAGAGCTTGCCAAAAAACGCGGTATTGAAATTGTTGAACGCGTAATCATGCCGGATGAACTAGCCAATGCCACGCAGGTATTCCTGACCGGAACGGCGGCCGAGGTAACGCCGGTTGGTGCAATTGATAATCACACCTACAACGTTGGTGAAATAACCACGCAGTTAATGGATGATTATGATAAAACTGTTGGCAAAAAACCCGCCAATGCATCAGCCGCCGAATAATTATTTGGCAATTTAAAATGCCCCGCCCGGTTGGTTCAGGTGATGTTCTGAAAGTGCGCCGGTAATAAAATCAAACGCATCATCAACGCTGTCTGCACTATTAAATAAATCCAGATCGCCCGGCGATAGTGTTCCGAATTTTACCATTGCATCAAGGTTCATAACGCTATCCCAATATTCGCTACCATAAAGCAAGATTGGTAATTTTTTTCCCATCTTTTTGGTTGATATAAGCGTCATTAATTCAAAAAATTCATCAATGGTTCCAAACCCACCGGGAAACACAATTATTGCCTTGGCCAGATAAGCAAACCAGAACTTGCGCATGAAAAAATAATGAAATTTAAACGCAAGCTCTCTGCTGATGTATGGGTTTCCGCTTTGCTCATGCGGTAGGGAAATATTTAACCCAATGCTCATGCCCTTTGCTTCCGCTGCGCCACGGTTGGCGGCCTCCATAATGCCGGGGCCACCGCCGGTGCAAACAACAAACCGCTTTGCCTTTCCTTTTAGGCCCTTCGACCATAGGGTCAGTCGCTTTGCCAATTCACGGGCATCTTCGTAATAGGCAGACATTTCCAATGTGGTCTTGGCACGATCAATATCGCCGCCATGTTTTTTAGCAGAAGCCATGGCTTGTTCGGCAACATCGCGGGGGCGGGTACGGGCAGAGCCAAAAAATACGATGGTGTCCGAAACCATTTCTTTTTCAAATCTGGCTTCCGGTTCAATAAATTCCGACAAAATACGCATGCCGCGACCTTCTCGCGACATCATAAAATCCTGATTGCGATAGGCTTTGATGGGCCAATCATCATCGGTTTCATTTTCTGGCATATTTTCTGGTTGATCTTTAGGCTTTTTAACCATTGGGCATCCTTTTTTATATGCCCCTATTATGAACCCTTATTGGACACTTTATCTATTATTTTTCCCAACCCTTGGAGTTGCCCGCGTCCGATGATTTTGCCTCTACCCATTTAGACCCCGAACCTGTTTCTTCTTTTTTCCAAAATGGGGCCTCTGTTTTTAGAAAATCCATAATGAAACGGGCGGCATCAAAGGCCGCATCACGGTGCATTGATGCGGTCATTACCAGCACTATTTGATCTTTTGGTTCTAACCTGCCGATGCGATGAATTATTAATACATCCGATAATTCCCAACGGCTTCGGGCATCTTCTTCAATTTTTGCTAATTGTTTTTCGGTCATGCCGGGATAATGTTCCAGCGTCATGGATGAAATTTTATCATCCTCTCCTTCATTGTCCCTTGGGCCGGAAAAATCACGCACCAAACCAACGAACGAACAAACCGCACCAATGCTATTATCAACAGACGAAATTTTTTTTAATTCTTGGCCAACGTCAAAATCATCTGTTTGTATTCGTATCATGGCACCAATCCCTAGCCGCCGGTTACGGGTGGAAAAAACGCAACTTCATCGCTGTCTTTAAGGGGGGTTAAAATTTTAACGTGCTCCATATTAACCGCAACCCGAACCATTGAAATATCGGAAAATGCTTTTTCAAACCCGCCGCCACGGTTTTTAAGAAATTCCATAAGCCCTTCGACGTTGGTTATGCCTTGGGGCAAGGAAATATCTTCTTCGCCAATTCCGGTTTTTTCTTTAAGCCATGCAAAATATAAAACCTTCATCAAAGCTCCTTGTTGCTTGTGCGCCTTATAAAAATATTACGGCTTAAAGTCAGGATTGTTTTTTGATGCGGCTTCGCTATCTGTTATTGCAATGTGTTTAAGGCCCGCACGCAGATAATCATAGCCCGTAACCAGCGTTATTAATGCAGCTATCCACAAGCCCCAGATGCCAATTTCCAGCGTTGTGGCAAATCCGAAATCAGGGCCAACCGAACCTACAATAAGAAAACCCAATGCCAGCATTTGAATTGTGGTTTTCCATTTTGCCAGCAAGCTTACCGGCATGCCGACACGGGCTTCGGCCAAAAATTCACGCAAACCAGAAACCAATATTTCCCGGCATAATATTATGGCGGCCGGAAATATTACGGCGCCGCTTATGGTTTCAACCCCAACCAATACAAACAGCACCCCTGCCACCAATAATTTATCGGCAATGGGATCAAGGAAGCGCCCAAACGCCGACTGCTGATGCCAGGCGCGAGCCAGATAACCATCAAAAAAATCGGTTATGCAGGCATAGGTATAGGCGGTAAAGGCAAGCCAGTTGCCAAAGGGCCCGCCGATAAGAATAAGAATCAGCACAACCGGTATGGCGGCAACTCTGGAAACGGTAAGTATGTTAGGAAGATTTGAAAGCATATTGGTAT
>DAOWFB010000092.1 GCA_030638205.1 Thalassospiraceae bacterium | reverse complement strand
CTTTCTGACAAATCCATCAACATGGATTTCGTGATTGAGCTGACCGTGGACGATGAAGCCATGATTGAGCGCATCTGTGGGCGCTATACCTGCTCTAAATGTGGGGCAGGGTTCCACGACAAGTTCCAAGTGCCTGAAAAAGAAGGCGTTTGTGACAAATGCGGTGCTACAGAATTCACCCGCAGGGCAGATGATAACGAAGAAACGGTACGTTCTAGATTAAAGGCGTACCACGAACAGACGGCCCCCATAGCCGAATATTACGGCAAAAAGGGCGTTTTAAAGAGTGTTGACGGAATGGCAGAAATAGACGCCGTAACCCGTCAATTGGAGGAAATCTTAGGTTGAAGAGACGTGTTGACAGGTGGCTTGAAGTGCATATAATCCGCCATCTCAACCCCCTTGACAACGAGATTTTCGTTTGAAAACAGTGTTTAAGGAGAATCGGCTTTGGCTCGAATCGCTGGCGTAAATATCCCAACTGCTAAACGGGTATCAATCGCATTGACATATATCCATGGTATTGGCCGTACAAAGGCCGTTGCTATCTGTGAAAAAGTTGGCATCCCAATGGATCGCCGGGTGAGCGATCTCACCGATGCGGAGGTTATTAACATCCGCGAAGCTATTGATGGCGACCATCAGGTAGAAGGCGACCTTCGCCGTGAAGTCGCAATGAATATAAAAAGGTTGATGGATCTCGGTTGTTACCGCGGCCTTCGCCATCGTCGTGGTTTGCCGGTTCGCGGGCAACGCACCCATACAAACGCACGCACTCGCAAAGGTCCCGCCAAAGCGATTGCCGGCAAGAAGAAATAACCTTTAAGGAAAAGTAATAATGGCCAAGGCAACTACCCGCCCCCGTCGTCGTGAGCGCAAGAACATCGTTTCTGGCATTGCCCACGTAAACGCCACCTTTAATAACACCATGATTACTATCTCTGATGCGCAGGGAAATACTATTGCATGGTCGTCAGCTGGCGTTCAGGGCTTTAAGGGCTCGCGCAAATCAACCCCTTATGCTGCGCAGATGGCGGCAGAGGATGCTGGTAAAAAAGCACAAGAACATGGAATGCAGACCCTTGAGGTTGAGGTAAAGGGCCCTGGTTCAGGCCGCGAGTCAGCGCTTCGTGCGTTGCAGGCTGTCGGGTTCACCATAACGTCCATTCGTGACGTAACCCCGATACCGCACAACGGCTGCCGTCCAAGGAAACGCCGTCGCGTTTAATCTAAGGACCCCCCGAACATTCGGGATTGAATTTCCCCGGCAATAGCCGGATTTATTAGTACGGGGCTCTTTTTGAGAGCCATTTAACGTAATTTGCAGACGTAAGGACGCAACCCGTGATTCAGAAAAATTGGCAAGAACTGATCAAACCTACGAAACTGGATGTTGTTTCGGGAAATTTCCCCGGACGTCAGGCCACTATTGTTGCAGAACCGCTTGAGCGCGGATTTGGTCTAACACTAGGCAACGCGCTTCGTCGCGTTTTGCTTTCATCGCTTCGTGGCGGCGCTGTTACAGCCGTTCAGATAGACGGTGTTTTGCATGAATTCTCATCTGTTCCGGGCGTTCGCGAAGACGTAACCGACATCATTCTTAATATCAAGGCGATGGGCCTGAAGGCACATTCCGAAGGCAAGAAAAAGATGACCTTGACCGTCGATACCCCGGGCGAAGTCACCGCCGGGCAAATCGAAACCGGGCCTGATCTTGAAGTGATGGATCCAGATATGGTTCTTTGCCATCTTGATCAAGGATCGAAACTGCATATGGAATTCACGGTTGATACCGGCAAGGGTTATGTTGCGGCTTCTGAAAACCGCCCCGAAGACCCGCCAATTGGGCTTATCCCCATCGATGCGGTTTTCTCACCCGTACGCAAAGTAAGCTACAAGGTTGAAAACACCCGTGTTGGTCAACAGACCGATCTTGATAAATTGACCATGGAAGTAGTCACCAACGGTTCGATAGCGCCCGAAGATGCAGTTGCATTGGCTGGTCGCATCCTGACCGAACAACTTCGTTTGTTTATCAACTTTGAAGAGCCGGTTGCCGCAAAAGCAGAAGAAGAACGTTATGAAGAATTACCGTTCAACAAAAACCTTCTGCGCAAGGTTGACGAATTGGAGCTTTCGGTTCGTTCGGCAAACTGCCTCAAGAACGACAACATCATTTACATTGGTGATTTGGTGCAAAAATCCGAAGGCGACATGCTTCGCACACCTAACTTTGGACGCAAATCCTTGAACGAAATTAAGGAAGTGCTTACACAGATGGGTCTGCATTTGGGCATGGACATTGCCGAATGGCCACCTGAAAACATCGAAGATATGGCCAAACGTCTAGAAGAACCGTTCTAGGCAAAACAATTTAAAAAGTCGGGTCAAGTGTTGACCTGCACCTTGCGTACCAAAAATATTTATGGGCGCCGGGCTTTGAAATCGATTTCGTGAGCGAGATCAGAAGCGAAAAGGAGACCGCATAATGCGTCACAGAAAAGGTTTACGTAAACTCAACCGGACCAGCAGCCACCGTAAGGCTATGTTTTCAAACATGGCGGCTTCGCTTCTGACCCATGAGCAAATCACCACAACATTGCCCAAGGCAAAAGAAATGCGTCGCATTGCCGACAAAATGATTACCCTTGGCAAAAAAGGCAGTCTTCATGCCCGTCGTCAGGCATTTTCGTTTTTGCGCGACGAAGCTGCGGTGGCAAAATTGTTCAACGTTCTGGCTGGCCGTTACAAGGCCCGTCCCGGCGGTTACACCCGCGTATTAAAAGCAGGCTTTCGCTATGGCGATGCCGCACCCATGGCAATCATTGAATTGGTTGAACGTGACGTCGAAGCAAAAGGCAAGGACGATCATGCTCGTGAAGCAGCGCGTATGGCAGAGGAAGCCAAAGCCGAGTAGGGCAGCTTTTGATTTAAAGACTTTAAAAGGGGCGGCTTTCAAGGGCTGCCCCTTTTTTTATTCAGGTGCTATACTCAAATTTAATCATTAAAGGAACTTGGGGCCGTCATGCGGGTTTTTGCAAAACATATGTTTGTGTTGGCGGCGGTTATTGCCGTTTTCTTAGAATCTTCTGTTGCCGTGGCCCAAAGCACCGGCAATAAAACCGTTCCCGCAGGCAATGCCCAGCTACATCTTTCATATGCCCCATTGGTACGCGGTGCCGCACCTGCGGTTGTAAATATTTACACAGCAAAAACAGTTAATGTTAGAAGGTTTGCCCCTTTATTTAACGATCCATTTTTTCAGCAATTTTTTGGCGGACAAATTCGTCGTTCTGTTCCGGGGGCAAAAAAGAAGGTTCAAAATTCGCTTGGCTCCGGGGTAATAGTTTCGTCTGATGGCACTATCGTAACCAATCACCATGTTATTGAGGGCGCCGAAGAGATAAAGGTTGTTCTTTCCGATAGGCGCGAATTTGAGGCTATAATTGTCGGCAAAGACGAACGCACTGATCTTGCGGTATTGAAGATTAAAAATGCAGGTAAAGATTTTTCATTTCTTGAGTTAAATAATTCTGACAACCTAGAAGTAGGCGATTTAGTGCTGGCGATTGGTAATCCGTTTGGTGTTGGCCAGACAGTGACCAGCGGTATTGTTTCGGCGCTGGCGCGTACCCAGATTGGGGTTTCTGATCTGGGCTCGTTCATTCAAACAGACGCCGCCATTAACCCCGGTAATTCAGGCGGTGCGCTTATTGGCATGGATGGAAAACTGATTGGTATTAACACGGCGATATTTTCAAAATCAGGCGGATCCATGGGAATTGGTTTTGCCATTCCATCAAATATGGTTAGCTCGGTGGTTCGCGCAATACAAACTGGCGGGCGCGCAGTTCGCCCATGGTTTGGTGCATCAGGCCATGGCGTAACCGCAGACATAGCCAGAAACATAGGTCTGGATAGACCTGTTGGGGTTATGATTACCAATGTGTTTGATAACGGCCCTGCCAAGCGTGCAGGAATTATACGTGGCGATGTAGTGTTGAACATGGGCGGCCACGAGGTTCAGAACCCGCAAGACCTGCGCTTTCGTATCGCAACACTTTCACCCGGGGGAAGCGTAGATCTTTCCGTTTGGCGTAACCGTAAAACCCAAAATATTGCACTGCCACTGGAAGCTCCACCGGAAATTCCTGCTAAAAATGAAACAATTTTAAAAGGACGCAGCCCGGTTGCCGGTGCGTTGACGGCAAACCTTTCGCCGGCACTGGCCGATGAACTGGGGCTGTCCATGAATAATATTAATGGCGTTATAATCCTAAAAATTATCAAAAACTCTAATGCGTCTAGGTTTGGCTTTGCTTCAGGTGATATATTTAAAGAGATTAACGGCCAGTCTGTCTCAAGTGTATCCGGGCTTATGCGTATTTTGAAAACACCTAGCAAGCTTTGGCGAATTACCATTGATCGTGGTGGTCGTAAAATGAGCATGGCGATAAAATCATGACCTCTCTTTTTGAAAGCCATGCGCCGCGTCCGTTGGCTGATAGTCTGCGCCCAACCTCGCTTGAAACTGTGGTCGGACAAAGCCATTTATTGGCTACCGACAGACCAATTGGGCGAATGGTTGCAGGCGACAGGCTTTCATCAATGATATTGTGGGGCCCGCCCGGAACCGGAAAAACAACCATCGCCAGATTGTTGGCCGAACATACCGATCTTCATTTCGAACCATTGTCGGCGGTGTTTTCCGGTGTGGCAGATTTGCGCAAAATTTTTGATGCGGCAAAAAACAGACGAATGGCCGGGCAGGGTACGTTGTTATTCATAGATGAAATCCACCGCTTTAATCGCGCCCAGCAAGATGGTTTTTTGCCCTATGTCGAAGATGGAACGGTGATACTTGTTGGTGCCACAACCGAAAATCCATCGTTCGAGCTTAACGCAGCGCTTTTGTCACGCACGCAGGTATTGGTTCTTAATCGACTTGATGACAATGCCCTAGAAGAGCTTATCCAGCGTGGGGAAGTCGAGATGGGCAAAGATATGCCGCTTGAGCCTGAAGCCCGTGCCGCATTGCGTGCCATGGCCGATGGCGATGGCCGCTATCTTTTAAATATGGCCGAAGAAATTTTGGCCCTTAACACCGATAATAACGCAAAGCTGCTTTCAACCAATGATCTTGCCCGCGTCGTACAGCAACGTATGCCGCTTTATGATAAATCGCAGGAAGGTCATTACAACCTTATTTCCGCATTGCATAAATCGCTTCGTGGTTCGGATACCGATGCTGCGCTTTACTGGTTCGCCCGAATGATATCCGGTGGTGAAGACCCCAATTATATTGCCCGCAGGCTTGTGCGTTTTGCTGTGGAGGACATAGGCTTGGCCGATCCTAATGCATTGGTGCAGGCAAATGCGGCATGGGATGCATTTGATCGTCTTGGCAGCCCCGAAGGTGAACTGGCTTTGGTGCAGTGTATTATTTATCTTGGAACCGCGCCAAAATCCAATGCTGCCTATCGGGCTGAAAAATCATCACGGATGGAAGCAAGGCAAACCGGGTCATTGGTGCCGCCAATGCACATATTAAATGCACCAACCAAAATGATGAAAGATTTGGGTTATTCCAAAGGATACGAATATGATCACGATGCGGCCGATGGGTTTTCCGGGCAGAATTATTTTCCCGACGATATGGCGCGGACGAATTATTATTCGCCAAAAAATATTGGTTTTGAACGTGAAATTAAAAAGCGTATTGAATATTGGGCAAAGCTAAGGGCCAATAAGGAGAATAAATAATAATGTCGTTACAGATGGTTTTATATGTGGGCATTGGCGGTGCGGTTGGTGCTATCGCACGGTTCCTAACCATGAGCGCAATTGGGCATTATTTTCACGGCTCAATGCCATGGGGAACGTTTGTGGTAAACATTGTTGGCTCGTTCGCGCTGGGCGCATTGCTGGAAATTATGGCCTTGCAGTGGTCGCCATCACCTGAAATGCGTGGCCTTTTGGTTATTGGGGTGCTTGGCGCGTTTACAACATTTTCTACTTTTTCCATGGATGTTTATTATTTGTTTGATCGCGGGGCAATTTTGCACGGTGCGCTTTATGTATCCGCTTCGGTGTTGCTGTGCGTTGTTGGTTTTTGGGCGGGCATCTCTTTGCTGCGCGGGGTGTTGGCTTAAAAATGGCAGTCGAACTTGTAACGATAACCCCTGATGATGCCGACCAGCGACTTGACCGTTGGTTTAAGCGTCGCTATCCGGGCATAACCCAGGGACGGTTGCAAAAAATGTTGCGCTCTGGTGATGTCAGGATTGATGGCAAGAGGATAAAAGAAGCCGGAACACGTTTGGCCGAAGGACAGCAAGTGCGAGTTCCGCCAATGGGCGAGGGCGCTACGCGCAAAACCAAACAATCCAAACCGCTCGAAAAAACAAGCGCTAAGGACGAAAAAGAACTTATTGATTCTATTCTTTATAAAGATGCCCATGTTTTGGTAATTAGCAAACCAGCAGGGCTTGCGGTTCAGGGCGGAAGCGGCACAACTCATCACCTTGATGCAATGCTTGATTGCTTAAAACTGGATGCGCTTGAACGACCCAGACTTGTTCACCGCCTTGATAAAGATACATCTGGGGTTTTGGTTCTGGCTCGCACCCGCAAGGCAGCAACAACGCTAAGCCGTTCGTTTCAAACCAAAGATGTAAGAAAAATATATTGGGCTGCGGTTGCGGGCGTGCCAACCCCGCCTAAGGGCAAGATTGACATGCCGCTTTCCAAAAAAAGCAAAGGCGCAGGCGGAAATGAAAAAGTATGGGTTGACGAGTTTGAGGGAAAGCACGCGGTTACAGTTTATCGCACCATTGAAAGCGCAGGCAAGCGTGCGGCGTGGGTTGAAATGGAGCCCATAACCGGCAGGACCCATCAATTACGCGCCCATATGTTGTTGTTGGGAACGCCCATATTAGGTGATGGAAAATACGGTGGGCAAGATGCCTTCCTTAGCGGTTCTGAGATAGCAAAAAAGATGCATTTACACGCTAGGGCAATCCGTTTTCCAAATCCGGGCGGTGGCCTGACGGAGGTAATTGCCCCATTGCCCCAACATATGGTTGAAACGTGGAAGTATCTCGGGTTTTATGAACATGTGGCCGACGACCCTTTTTCAGGCGACGTTGAATAAGTTAATTTTTTAAAAGCAGGCCCTTTTGGTATGCGTATCCTTTTTGTAGAAGACAACCTCCGTCTTGCCACGCTTGTGCGTAAAGGCATGGAAAAGGAAGGTTTTACCGTTGATGCGTTTGGCACCATTGCCGAAGCCGAAGAAGCAATAGACATGACATCTTATGATGCGGTTATTCTTGACCTCGGCCTTCCTGACGGCGATGGAATAGATTTATTAAAATTTATGCGAGAGAAAAAGAAAGCATACCCAGTCCTTATATTGACTGCGCGCGATGGCATTGATGACAGGGTAAAAGGGCTAAATGCGGGCGCAGATGATTATTTGCTTAAACCATTTGCGATGGAAGAATTAACCGCACGGGTTCGCGCGCTTCTTCGTCGTCCCGATGGTGGAATAACCGTTAATTTAGTTGCCGGAAATATAATCTTTGATACATCTTCGCGCGAAGTAAGCATCGAAGGTGCTGTTATTAAAATATCACCACGCGAAATGAGCGTTCTTGAACAACTTATGCGCAGGGCAGGAAGAGTTGTTGCTAAGGATACGCTTGAAAGCAAGCTATATGGTTTTGGTGATGAGGTTTCGGCAAATTCAGTGGAAGCAAATATTTCACGCCTTCGTAAGCGCCTTGCCCAAACAAAGGCATCGGTTAGCATCCATACCTTAAGGGGTGTTGGCTACCTTCTTTCCAAGCAGGCGGAGGAGCAATAAATGCCAACATTCAATATTGCGTCCATTCGCAAAAAAATATTTTTATTTGCCGTTATTGGTTTTGTATTCTTAAATTCTTTTGCGTTTATATGGGCTGTATTTATAAGAGAAAAATTATTTTTAATTTTTGAAATACCTGAGCCAGTAATAGATTTACCGATTTGGGTTTTTGCCGTTATGGCATCGATATTTTCTGCCATAGCCATTACTGCATTAATGTTTTTAGGTATGGGAATTATTCGTTATACGGGCCAGCGGGAAAAAGACCTTATTGCAGGTAGCGAACGCCAACGCTCATTTGCCGCCGATGCCGCCCATGAACTAAGAACCCCTTTGACCGTTTTGCGGGCACAAATTGAAAGCATGGAAGATAAAAAAATCGCAATTTCTCTGCTTGATGATGTGGACAGGATTACACACATAATTGAGCAGATTCTTGATAAATCCAGATTCGAAGTTTTGAAGGTTAATAAGGGTGATGTTGCTGACTTGTCAAAGGTGTGTACCAATGTGGTTTCCTATGTAGCGCCACTGGTAATTAATGATGGCCGCTCCATAGAGCTTTTTGGTGCTGATAAGCCTATTTTGATAAATGGTAATTCGTTTGCGCTGGAGCAGGCGGTAAAAAACCTTATTTCAAACGCATCCAAATACTCGTCTCGTGGATCCATGATAACCGTAGAGGTAGGAGGCGACCCTGTAATAAGGGTAATAGATCGCGGCAGAGGGGTTCCCGAAGGTGAGCGTGAAGCAATTTTTGAGCGTTTTCGCAGGGCCGATAGGCGTGCAGGCGGTACCGGGTTGGGCTTGGCAATAGTCAAAAGCGTGGCTGAAGCACACGGTGGCAGTGTTGGCGTTAGTGACGCTCCGGAGGGCGGGTCGGTGTTCACAATTTCCTTTCCCCACCAAATAAAACAAAAAAATATCAATTAAAACATACAGTTATATTCATCATCAGATGTTTCTCATGCCTGTCAGGTAGCTGTCAGCTTGGGAGGGCATATTTATATTTAATAATAGGAGGCGCACCGCCTCGGTTTATTAGAGATGGCCCAGATGAATAATAAAACGTCAACATTATCAACAATATTTACAGCCCTATTTGCAGCCATGGGGCTAATCGCGGCATCTTCTAGCCACGTTATGGCCGCCGCCAATACGCCGGCAGCGCAAGAGCTTGCGGTTGCAACGCCCGTATTTTTACAGTTGGAAATCACCAGCTCCTGCACCGATAAGGGAGCTATATTCAAAATAATAAATCGCGGAAAAAAATGGCCTCGCCATGGCGTTTTGTACCTTTATCACAGCGATGACAAATCTGTCATGGCTGAGCGTAAGCTTCGCCTTGCCCCAAATCAGAAGGTTTCTTTCGTGATTAGCAAAGAAAAAAGTAATGGCCGTCCTCTTGGAATGTGGATTGAGCCGGAATGGTACAAAAGAGAGTTTGGTTATGACGCCAAGTCCACCTGTTAAGGGCTGCAAAGGACAGCATTTAATGGGTTAATAAATAAGAATGTTCCACGGCCCTGTCAGTATCTGGCGCCCCAAATGGGCCCGTGGAATTAGCCGCCGACCTATCTAGCGTGGGCCGCCAGGTTGGTCGGCGGCGGTTTTCAAGAAGGCTGGATATCCACCCCGGATGTCCGGCCTTTTTTTGCTTAAATATTCCCCATATCCGGCACTTGACCCAGGGACTTGACCTTTGTGTAGATTGTGACCGATGTTATGCTCCCATGCGGCGTTCAGTTCCCGCCTCGGCCCATTTAAGAGATTAAATTAGAGTATAGAAAATGACGGAATTACGTCTGGCGGTATTTGATTGCGATGGAACGCTGGTTGATAGCCAGCACTCAATTGTTCAGGCCATGTTTATGGCACTAGATAGTCACGGGCTTGATCTACCCGAAGCGGGTCATATTACCAGAATGGTTGGATTGCCCCTGGAGGAGGCTATTTCAAGATTGATACCGGACGCTGATGCGGAGTTTTGTGCTGAATTAAGCGAAACCTATAAATCGTCTTTTTTTAAAATGCGCCAAGACGGCATGGTTGAAGAACCGCTTTTCCCAGGAATAATTGAAACCCTTGAGCGTTTGAAACAAGAGGGGTGGTTGTTGGGAATTGCCACCGGAAAAGCGCATCGTGGGCTTGTTGCAACACTGGCCAAGCACGATATACTTGATCAATTCATCACTTGCCAGACAGCTGATAGCGCACAGGGTAAACCGCACCCCGAAATGATGTTAAAGGCAATGGCCGAAACCGGAGCGGGCACATCTGGCGCAATAATGATTGGTGATACCACCTACGATGTCGAAATGGCCATAAGCGCAGGGACAAGGGCGGTGGGCGTTGGTTGGGGCTACCATGAAAAAAGTGAATTGCTTGAAGCTGGCGCACACGAAGTTGCAGATGATGCAAATGAACTTGTTGTAACACTTACTGATATGATGACTTAATATGATGGCAAGCGAAGGTCGGTCCGAATGAACAAAATAATAAAAATAATTGGCGGGATGGTTATTTTTGCCGTTGCCATAGTTATGGGCGCAATTGTCGCATTCAAAAGCATGGGCATAAATCATTTCAAAGATGAAATTGCTGCTGAAATAAAGGTAATTACCGGGCGCGATGTTAAAATTGCCGGCGACTTAAGTCTTGGTATTTCATTCAACCCCAAGTTAAGGGTTGAAGGGGTTACGTTTGCCAATGCCCCGTGGGGCAGTAACCCGGAAATGATTGTGCTTGAATTATTGGAGGCGCAGGTAAACCTGCTCCCGTTAGTTTCGGGAAATATTGAAATAAATTATATAAATATATCAGGGCTGGATATTTTGCTTGAAACAAATGCAAAAGGAAAAGCAAATTGGGATTTTTTACCAGAAACAAAAACTGAAATTGAAACAAAAAATACTGATGAGATATCAGCGTTACCAAGCGTTAATGATATTCGTTTAAGCGATATAAAAATAACTTATATTGATGGCGGAGAAAAATCCAAGGTTAGCTTAAGTATTCCACGAATGAATTTAACCGCAGGCGGTGCGGGCGGCATGGATGCGTCAATAGATGCCAAACTAAATGATATATCGCTAAATATTTTTGCCAACCTTGATGGTGGCGCTGATATTTATAAAATAAAAAATATAAAAGCATCTTTAGGTGATAGCGATTTTACCGGCAACGTAACCATTAACACATCCAAGGCTAAACCGATAATAGATGCAGATATTAAATCTGTATTATTAGATATAAATGGAATAAGTGGTGATGAAAAAAATAAAAAATCCCCAGACTCAGACCAAGATCAAGCCACGGCTAAAGATAAATTATTTTCAAATGAAAATATTGATTTTTCTGGATTGAACGCACTTGACGCAAAAATAAAATATCAGGCAACTAGCCTAAAGGCAGATGCTGTTGTTTTGAAAAATCTTGCCACAATAACAACTATCAAAAAGGGAAAGCTTAGCCTTAACCCATTTAAGATTGAGGTTGGCAAGACCGGCTTTATCAATGCTCGGGTTGATATTGACGGAGCGAAAAAAACTCCGCGCGTTTATTCCCGCATTTCTGCGCGCGGTGTGGATGTGGGAAAATTGCTCAAGGAATTTGATTTAGGAAATTACTTTACCCTGAAAACTGATTTTGAAGCCGAGATAAAAGGCACTGGCGTTTCGGCCCATAAAATTATGGCTGGGCTGGGCGGTAACGTGCGCATTGTTGGCAAGGAAGGCCGCATTAATGATGCAATAATTTCAACTATTTCAACTGGTCTTGCAGATGCATTGCCGTGGGTGGCGCGTGCAGATTCCAATATAATAAATTGCATGATTGCAGATATTCCAATCAAGTCAGGCGTGGCGACCATAAACAGGATGTTTATGGATACCAATGGGATGAAAATAAGCGGCAGCGGCAACGCCAACCTTGGAACCGAAAAATTAAACATTACCGTTACCCCAGCGGCAAAAAATATAAGCCTTGGCAGTTTTGCTGTTCCCATAAGCATAACCGGCACGCTTGCCAACCCTGAAGTTGGCATTAACCCTGCGGGCGCGGTTGTTGGCACCATTGGAAACGTTGGTAATATTGTTGGCAGCGGGGCGGGAACCATTGGTGGATTGCTAGGAAGCCTTGGCGGCGGTTCAACACCAAAAACAGAATACGACCCTTGTATAAAGGTTCTTTCAGACAAGAAAAATGCACCGGCCCCAGTTTTGAAAAAATCAACAACCAGCGATCCAATTGATGCAGTTAAAGATATAACAAACAGTTTGGGAAAAGGCATAGGCGGTGCGCTTAAGGGTATATTTGGAACCAAATGAAAAAACGTTTTTATAAAAATGCGTCCATTACGCAAAAAAGTGGCGAAGATGCGGGTTTTGCCATCGCACTAGATAACAAGCAAATAAAAACACCCGCCGGTAAGCCGTTTGTGGTTCCAGGTAATGCCTTGGCGGGGGCAATAGTGGGCGAGTGGAATAATCAAACTGATGAAATAATACCATCAACCATGCCGTTAACGCAGATTGCCGGAACGGCCATTGACCGCGTAAGTGAAACCCGTGACGGGGTTATTGATGGGGCATTAGGCTACGGCCAAACAGACCTGCTTTGCCATTTTGCCGAAAACCCACCCGAGCTGGTATCGCGTCAGCGTGATATGTGGCAACCATTATTGGACTGGGCGGCCAGTGATATCGGCGCGCGGCTGATACCAACAGCTGGGATAATTCCCAAAGAGCAATCGCCCGATGCAATAAATGCACTTAGGAACGAAATAGAAAAAATGGATATTTTTTCGCTTACCGGGTTTGCCTTGTTGGTCGGTGCATGTGGTTCGCTGGTGCTGGCATTGGCGGTTTATTTGGGGCGTATAAATGCCAACGAAGCATTTGAATGTTCGATGCTTGATAATACTTGGCAAATTGAAAATTGGGGCGAAGACTGGGAAACCAAAGATCGCCGCGAAGCAATAGCAGCAGAAATAAACGATGTTGAAAAGTTTTTTGATTTACTTCGTGCGGACTAATTACTGAGAAGCATTACTTTCTTTTTCTTCCAGTTGGTGTCCTAAAATAAGCGGTAACTGGGTAAAGCTAAACACCAATGTAAGCGGCATAATTCCAAAAACTTTAAAATTAACCCACATATCGGTTGTTTGGGTGCGCCAAACTATTTCATTTAATACTGCCAGCACGATAAAAAACCATGCCCAGCGCCATGTAAGCTTGCGCCAGCCTTCGTCATCAATGTTGATTGCACCTGCAAAAATCTTTTTAAGAAAGTTACGCCCGGTTGCTAGCCCGGTAAATAGCGCACTAGCAAACAATGTATTTACGATTGTTGGCTTTAACTTGATAAACATATCGTCATCTAATGCCAAGGTAAGCCCGCCAAACACCATTATAAACAAACCACCTATTAACAGCATGGTCGGCAGGCGTTTGGTTGTTATGTATGAAATGATAAGAGAAATAGTTG
The DNA here is from genome assembly GCA_030638205.1 of Thalassospiraceae bacterium. Classification (GTDB taxonomy): domain Bacteria; phylum Pseudomonadota; class Alphaproteobacteria; order Rhodospirillales; family Magnetovibrionaceae; genus DAOVVL01. Next base: position 7,033 of record DAOWFB010000092.1, on the reverse strand, counting down.
TCACAATCATGAAAGTAGCGGTTGCCGTCATTATTCCCCATTTGGCGTTGACCACAAAAAATACCAACAGCGGCCCCATTTCCAAAGCCATCTTCAGGCCGTGGTTTATGGGGGGCTTGGCCCCATCAGCATTGTTAGCAGCATCATTCATCAAGAGGGCTTATATCAGGCCTGCGCACAGGGTTAAACGGGTAAATCGAAATTTTTGAAATATCTATCCCAGCCCATTTCGTTACACATGGTCATTCCCAGCGATTCCAGCAATTCAAGCGTTGGGGCAAGATTTTCATCGAAACATTCCAATTGCATGAAAACCCGGTTTTCCTTTAGCAATCGCACCGCACCGCGCAGGGCCTGTAATTCATGGCCCTCGATATCCATTTTTATGAATATGCATTTATCCTTGAAATCAAACACATCATCCAAAGAAACTGAATCCAATATTATAGAGTTTTCCCCGCTGCCAACCAATGACTGACCTGTTGTGTCATCGGGGGCGGGAATAAATTCTATTTTGCCAGTTTTATCGCTAACCGCCTTGGTTTGAACCTCAACCACATCGGAAAGATTGTTTAGTTGCAGGTTTAATTCTAACCGTTCAATGTTTCGCTTATCAGGCTCGAACGCAATTATGCGTCCGGGCTTTGCCTTTTTTGCGGCGGCGATTGCGTAATAACCAATGTTTGAGCCAACATCCAAAAACACATCCGCATTGCAGCTTTTCATCAGAGGCAAGAAATAATCCAACTGTTTTTTTTCAAAATCACCGTAAAATGCAATTTGCCGGTCAATATAATTTATGTGTTTAAGGGCAAAAGTCCCCAGATCGGTTGATATAATTTTTTCGCCATTTTCCCACGTAAATTTCACCACCCGCCTGAACAGGCTTGGCCATGTTCTTTTTAACAGGGGGATTTTGCGGGTCAGGCGCCCAAAACCCCAAAGAAGGGTGGGGGCTGGGCGTACTTTATAATCCATGCGGGGGTCACTTTGCTATTTTTAGGTTGGTTGAAATATACACAATTGATATTTGTCTTATACCATTTATTTGGCACCATTTACTTGCCATTATTTCACGGGTGCAAAGTAGCCTTGGTCGTGCTAGAAAAAATATGTTCAGGAGAGGCAAAAACACCATATGCACGACATTATCGAAGAGCTTGAAAAAAGACGTGAACGCGCCCGTCAGGGCGGCGGCAAAGAACGGATTGCCCGCCAGCATGCCAAGGGCAAGCTTAGCGCACGCGAACGCATCGAATTGCTGCTCGATCCCGGCACCTTTGAAGAATGGGATATGTTTGTTGAGCACCGCTGCGTTGATTTCGGCATGGACAAGCAATCAATCCCCGGCGATGGGGTGGTTACCGGGTACGGAACCATCAACGGCAGGCTGATATTTGTTTTCTCACAGGATTTTACCGTGTTCGGCGGCTCACTTTCAGAATCCCACGCCCAAAAAATAGCAAAAATAATGGATCAGGCGATGGAGGTCGGTGCGCCTGTTATTGGGCTTAATGATTCCGGCGGTGCCCGCATCCAAGAAGGGGTGGCATCATTGGCGGGCTATGCCGAAGTATTCCAGCGCAATGTTGAAGCATCGGGCGTTATACCACAAATATCCGTAATCATGGGCCCGTGCGCAGGCGGTGCGGTTTATTCACCCGCCATAACCGATTTTATTTTCATGGTTGAAGATACTTCATACATGTTCGTTACCGGGCCCGACGTGGTAAAAACCGTAACCCACGAAGAAGTAACCCTCGAAGAACTTGGCGGGGCCAGCGCCCACACAACCAAATCAGGCGTTGCCCACAATGCGTTTGCCAACGATGCCGAGGCGCTTTTGTATCTTCGTCGTTTTATCGATTTCTTGCCCGCCAATAACAAAGAAAAACCACCGTTACGCCCAACACCAGACAGGGCTGAGCGGGTCGAGCTATCGCTTGATACCCTTGTTCCCGACAACCCCAACAAACCCTACGACATGAAAGAACTAATTGAAAAAGTTCTAGACGAGGGGGATTTCTTTGAGTTGCAACCCGACTATGCCGCCAACATAATTATTGGTTTTGGCCGGATGGAAGGTTCAACCGTGGGCATTGTTGCCAACCAGCCAATGGTTTTGGCCGGTTGTTTAGATATTGATTCCGCAATAAAAGCCGCACGCTTTGTTCGTTTTTGTGATGCCTTTAACATTCCCATTGTTACATTTGTTGATGTGCCCGGGTTTTTGCCGGGCTCCGCGCAGGAACTGGGCGGCATTATAAAACACGGGGCAAAATTGCTTTATGCTTTTGCCGAGGCCACCGTGCCCAAGGTGACGGTTATTACACGCAAGGCATATGGCGGGGCCTATGATGTGATGAGCTCTAAACATTTGCGCGGCGATGTAAGCTTTGCCTGGCCCAGCGCTGAAATTGCGGTTATGGGGCCGAAGGGTGCGGTTGAAATTATTTTCAGGGGCGACCTTGATTCGGACGAAAAAGTAACCGCGCGTACCGATGAATACCGTGAACGTTTTGCCAACCCGTTCATTGCCGCCCAGCGCGGATTTATTGATGACGTAATAATGCCTCACAATACCCGTGTCCGTGTTTGTCGTTCGCTTAGAATGCTAAAAAATAAAAAACTGAAAAACCCGTGGAAAAAACACGGCAATATTCCTCTTTAAATATGCAACTTTAATTATTAAGGGTTTTTATGGTCGTTAATCCGCACGTAATAAATCAGGAGCTACACAAGCAAAACTCACGCGACCTTGGCCGCATTGCCGCTCAGATTTTTATGTTTTTTGCCGCAATGTTTGTTTCGGTTTGGGCAAACGTAACTTATATTCCCCAATGGCCCCTTTTTATTATTGTTTTGATAGGTGGTGGGTTTTATTTGGTGCCACGAACAAGGCAATTGATGCAAAGTTTTGAAAAAAACCGCCGCGAAGATAATGGATAATTTTTAATGGCAAAAAAAACAAAACCGTTCAAAAAAATACTTATCGCCAATCGTGGTGAAATTGCGTGTCGGGTAATAAAATCGGCCAAGCAAATGGGCATCAAAACCGTTGCCATTTATTCCGAAGCCGATGTTGATGCACTGCATGTTTTACAGGCTGATGAGGCAGTATGCGTTGGCCCGGCGGCCAGCGCCGAAAGCTATCTAAATGTAAAATCCATTCTTGCGGCCATTAAACAAACCGGGGCCGAGGCCGTACACCCGGGCTATGGTTTTTTATCCGAAAACGCCGCCTTTGGCCGGGCACTAAAAAAAGCAGGGGTTGTATTTATTGGCCCGGGCGAGCTTGCCATTAAATCCATGGGCGACAAGATAGAATCTAAAAAGCTGGCCGAAAAGCATTCCATCAACGTAATTCCCGGTCACACCGCGGCCCTGAAAGATGCAAAAGAGGCATTAAAAGTCGCCAAAAAAATCGGCTACCCCGTCATGCTAAAAGCATCTGCTGGTGGCGGCGGCAAGGGTATGCGGGTTTGCAAAAATGACGCCGGGGTAAAGGAAGCATTCGTTTCAGCCGTGCGCGAAGCCAAATCCAGCTTTGGTGATGACCGTGTTTTCATGGAAAAATACATAGAAAACCCGCGCCATATTGAAATACAGGTATTGGCCGATAGCTTTGGCAATACGGTGCATTTGTTTGAGCGCGAATGCTCAATCCAGCGTCGCCATCAAAAGGTAATAGAAGAGGCCCCCAGCCCGTTTCTAGATGAAAAAACCCGGGGTGAAATGGGTGCGCAGGCGATTAAATTGGCACGCGCGGTTAAATATGTTTCCGCCGGTACGGTTGAATTCATTGTCGATACTAAAATGAATTTTTATTTTTTGGAAATGAACACCCGCCTGCAGGTTGAGCACCCGGTTACCGAAAAAATTACCGGGCTTGATCTGGTTGAACTAATGATACGAATAGCCGCCGGTGAAAAATTACCGTTTAAACAGGATGATTTAAAAATAAACGGCTGGGCGATGGAATCCCGCGTTTATGCCGAAGACCCGTTCCGTGGGTTTTTGCCATCCATCGGCAGGGTGTCTAAATATAGCGAACCCAATGAAGATAAAAATGTTCGGGTCGATAGCGGCGTTTACGAGGGCGGCGATATATCCATGCATTACGACCCAATGATTGCCAAACTGGTAACCCATGGGCCTGACCGGATTACGGCCATAGAACATATGCGCCATGCATTGGATAGCTACATTATTCGTGGTATTAGAAACAATCTTTCGTTTCTTTCGGCATTGATGAACCATCCGCGTTTTGCCCGTGGCAATATTTCCACCAATTTTATTAGCGACGAATACCCCGATGGCTTTAGTTCTGCCCACGTACCCCATGCAAACCCCGCCCATTTGGTTGCGGTGGCGGCCTGTTTGCACATGGCTTATCAGACCCGGGCAACACAAATATCGGGCCAGATTCCCGGGCGCGAACGCGGCGTTGCCAACGATTGGGTGGTGCATATAAACGGCGATAAAATCCCGGTTGTAATCCACCCCACAAATGGCGGGTGGAGCGTTGAAATTACTAAAAAAACAAAATCCATTGCTAAGGGTAAATTTGAAATAACAACCCATTGGAAATTGGGCGAGGCTGTATTTGCCGCTGACATATCAGGCAGCTCAATCACCACTTGGGCAATATTGCAAATAGAGCGTTTGCAGGTTGGCTATCGCATAAGCCATTCGGGAACCGAGCTTGAAGCATTGGTTCTTTCTCCACTGGCCAGTGGATTCTTTGATTTAATGCTGGAAAAAAAGATAGCCGATACTTCGAACCTGCTCATGTCGCCCATGCCGGGGTTGTTGCTGTCGCTGGCCGTGGCTAAGGGGCAGGAAGTAAAAGCGGGAGAAGAGATGGCGGTAATTGAGGCCATGAAAATGGAAAACGTGCTTCGGGCCGAACGAGACGGTATCATTAAAGAGGTAAAGGCCGCCCCCGGTGACAGCCTTGCGGTTGATCAGGTTATTGTGGAATTTGAATGAAGGGATGGCTGGCCAATGTCTGATGGCAATACAGACAATAAGGACAAGGCAGACAACGTAATTCCCTTTCGCAAAGCTGAGCGCAGTAAAAAAAATAAAAAACGCAATTCTAATCGTCACGGCCCCCACGACCCCACAGCCCCACAATTTCCCCATCACGACCGCGTTGTCCGTCTTGGCCTGCGTGGCCTTGTCAAGAATGACATATTTATTCGCTGGCTGGTGGAAGAGGCGGTTGCCCTGCAATTAGATGGTTGGGCAAAAAACCAAAAAGATGGCGACATGGATGTTTTGCTGGCTGGCGAAATTGGCGACGTTCGCCAGATGATGGAATTGTTGCGGGTCGGCCCGCGCCCGGTTGAAATGCTATTGGTAGAAGAAAAAATACTTCACGGGGATGAGCCATTATGGAGCGGCTTTCACCATCTTTCACCCAGCGAAGTTTAATTTAAATTATAATTCACCATCAATTGTTTCGCGCTCAAAAACTTCCATAAAAATATTTCTGAAAACTTGGTCAACCTCGGCCATGGATACGTTTTTGCCCAATGCGTGCAATGATGTAACCCCGTGTTCGGCAACGCCGCAGGGAACGATGCCGGAAAAATGCGATAAATCCGGGTTAACATTAAATGCAAACCCATGAAAGCTAACCCAGCGCCTTACCCTAACCCCGATTGCGCCGATTTTATCTTCCAAGCCACTACCGTCATTGCGCACAACCCAAATACCGACCCGGCCTTGGCGACGTTCGGCGGTTACATCAAAATGGGCGGCGGTTTTTATCATTAGTTCTTCTAGATCGTGGACAAAGCGGCGTACGTCGGAGCCACGGTTTTTTAAATCCATCATAACGTAACCAACCCGCTGCCCGGGGCCGTGGTATGTGTGCTGACCGCCACGCCCGGTTTGAAAGACCGGAAATTTTTCCCCGTCCAGCAAATCATCATCGTTTGAACTGGTACCGGCGGTATAAAGGGGTGGATGTTCTATCAGCCAAACTGCATCTTTTAATCCGCCTTCGCGTATGCCCAGTGCCCGGGCCTCCATGGTGGTCAGGGCCTCGGGGTAGGGCAAAAGCCCCTCGTGAAGGCACCATTCAACAGGCTTGGCAACCGGTTTGGCGGGCTTGCCCGCGGATGTGATGCTGTTTGAGGCCATAAATTGCTCTTGTTTTACCTTTAAGGGTTAAAAAACGAGTATGGAAGCTTGATTGCCTTTAAACTATTTGGTATTCCCCCCACAGGCAACGGTTGGCTTTTTACCTCATAATCGTTGCCGGGTTTGGCATATATGCGGTCGTGGCGGAACTGGTAGACGCGCAGCGTTGAGGTCGCTGTGGGAGTTAATCCCGTGGAAGTTCGAGTCTTCTCGACCGCACCAAATTTAAAAGGGCTTGCAGCATTTTATACGCCGCAAGCCCTTTTTTCATGTAATCTCTGCTGGCACACATAAGAATTTAGAAAAAACGTCATGACAGAAAAAGAATTAAAAAAACCAGAGCCGGAAACAGACGAAGCCGAAAACAACATCGGCTTTGAGGTCTCGGTGGTGGGCGATATAATCGCGGCTCTTGATGCCGGCGATGCAAATGCCGTGCGCAAAATTGTCGCGCCCTTGCACTATTCCGATGCCGCTGATTTGCTTGAACAGCTTAGCGCTGAACAGCGCCGCCAATTGCTTGAACACGCCCAAGATGTTCTTGATCCGGAATTTTTAGCCGAGATCGATGAAACCGTTCTTGACGAAGTAATCGAACATATTGGCCTTGATAATGTTGCCGAGGCCGTGGCCGAGCTAGATACCGATGATGCGGTTAACGTTATTGAAGAAATGGAAGAGGGCGAACAACAACAAGTCCTCGAGGCAATTCCCGAAGCCGATCGTGCATTAATTGAACAATCTTTATCATATCCCGAAGACAGCGCCGGGCGTTTGATGCAGCGCGAAGTAATGACCGTGCCGCAATTTTGGACAGTTGGTGAAACCATCGATTACATACGCGAAAGCGCCGAACAAGAAGAGCGGTCGGTGCCCGGTG
>DAOWFB010000137.1 GCA_030638205.1 Thalassospiraceae bacterium | reverse complement strand
GGTTTCGGCAATGGCTAGCACAGATTCAAGCCGCACCCCGCCGGAGGCTTCGGTTTTTGCCCGACCAGCTATTAATTTAACGGCTTGTGCAAGTTCAGCAATCTCCATGTTGTCCAGCATTATGGTGTCGGCCCCGGCATTAACTGCGTGTTCCACCTGCTCCATGGTGTCGCATTCAATCTCTATGGGTTTTAGACCTTGCGCTTGCGCTGCCTTTATCGCAATCGCAACTCCACCGCTTGCGGCAATGTGGTTATCTTTTATTAACACCGCATCATCAAGCCGCATACGGTGATTGGCGGCCCCGCCGCTGCGGGTTGCGTATTTAGCAAAATCGCGTAATCCGGGAATGGTTTTTCTGGTATCTAGAATAACCGCGTTTGTTCCTTTTATGGCGTCCACATATTCACGGGTTGTGGTTGCAATGCCGGAAAGATGCTGCAACAGGTTTAGCGCAGTACGCTCACCCGCCAGCAATGCCCGGGCCGGGCCTTCGATGTGGGCCAAAACCGTTCCGGCGGCAACCGCATCACCATCGCTGACTTCTGCTTTCCACGTAATGTCGTCGGAAAGAGCAAAGAAAACTCGCCCGGCAATATTAATTCCCGCCACAACCATTTCTTCACGCGCTGAGAACGCGCCCGAAAAACGCGCACCTTCATCGATTGTTGCGTATGAGGTAATATCACCACCAAGACCAAGGTCTTCATCCAGTGCGTCTTGTATTACGCGCTCAACAACATTTTCATCAAGACCATCGGGTATTGGTGGTTGCATTATTCGGCTGCCGCCGCAGATTTTGCCGCAGGCGGCGAAAGTTCAAGCATGTGTTCAAGCGGCTTTAGCGCAGCCACCCTTAAATCATCATCTAATTTTACATATGGGGCTTCGTTCACCATGCAGAGGTAAAGTTTTTCCATGGTGTTTAGCGCCATGAATGGGCATTGCGAACAGTTACAAGAGCCGTCCGCACCGGGGGCGGGGTAAAATGTTTTTCCCGGTGCATCTTTTTCCATTTGATGGATAATGTTTTGTTCAGTCGCAACAATAAATTCATTTGAGTTATTGTTGGTTACGAAATTAAGAATAGAACTGGTTGAACCTATATGGTCTGAAACCTCTAATATGGCTTCGGGGCATTCTGGGTGCGCCGCAACCAATGCACCGGGATGAGCATTTTTTAATCTAGTTATTTCACGCGCCGAAAATTGTTCATGGACAATGCAGGTGCCGGGCCAGAGAACCATATCGCGCCCAGTTTTGTGATTAAGATACGCACCAAGGTGGCGATCAGGACCAAATATAATTGGTTGGTCTTTGGGTAATGAATTAATTATGTGCTCGGCGTTGGATGAGGTAACGATGTAATCGGACATAGCCTTAACCTCGGCCGAGGAATTAATGTAATTAATCGCAATGTGGTCGGGGTGCTTGGCCTTGAACGCGGCATAGGCAACCGGTTGGCAACTATCTTCAAGCGAACACCCGGCATCAGCATCGGGCAGAACGACCAATTTTTCAGGGTTTAAAATATTTGCCACTTCGGCCATGAAACGCACACCGCAAAAAACTATCATGTCGGCGTTGGTTTCGGCTGCCTTGCGCGAAAGATCCAGCGAGTCGCCAACAAAATCGGCGATGTCTTGTATTTCACCTTCTTGATAATAGTGCGCGAGTATTACCGCGTTCTTTTCACGCTTCAGGCGGTTTATTTCGGCCTCGAGGTCGAGCAGGGGGTCAATATCTCGTTCGCCCATGGCACCTTGGCCGGGGTGGAATACGGTTTTGGATTTCATGTCTTTTTTCATATCTCGTTTAGATGTGTGCATTAATCGGTTGTGGTGGGTGCATTCTACATCTTTGGAGATAAGCATGAAAGCCCATCTGAGCAAGCCTAAAACCCTAATATTTCTGCTAATTTTTGCTTATGAAGCAACCAAGAGGCTTTTAATGGACTGGCGGATTGGCGGACTAGCGAATAAGGCCGCCTTTTATAAGCAGGCCCTCTACGCCGCGCTGAATGCGGCTTTTCAGACGTGTATCGGTGGCAATTATCGTCAGGTTTATTTTGTTATTTGATTTAATCGGCGTGCGGGTCACAACTTCCAACCTTACCCCATCCGATAGCCACCATGTGAATTTGCAGGCACGCACACCATCGGTAATTCTTGCATTGCAGGAATTGGTTGATGGCGAGCCATGGCGTTCGGAGATTTCATATATAATTGCATCTTCGTCAGTATCTGAAAAAGTGTTGTCGTAACGCATGCGATAGGAAAAATCTTTCGGGCCTTCTTCGCCGTACCATGCGGTGTATATTGCGCTGCCTTCTTTATAGGCGGCGGTAACCTGACCGGATGCGGTTACGCCAACCACGCTATCGGGGCGCGATTTTTTTAAACTAACCAAAGATGAGCCTAGCTTTATTTCACCAAGCTGAAAGCGTTGATTTTTGGTTTTGCTGATTTCTGTAAAAAATGTCGTAACTTCGTTTGTTACAGTGGTGCTATTAAGAACCATAAGATAGGTAGCAAGCATAATTATTGAAAACAGGCAAAGCGCCATAAGAGCCGACGTGTCAGCATTTTTCCTATCCTCATTACTGATAAGGAATTTTTCTTCTGAATTTGCTTGTGTACCCAACATGCTCAGCACTCTCTTTTTTGTTTTTTGTTTAGCTTCTCGTCACCAAAAACTATTGGTGCGCGAATCATCTTGTAGAATAATAATATCTTTGAATGGGGGGCTTGTATGTGTCGGTAATCACATCTGGCGGATACTGGAAATGCGTTACAAGTATTTGAAATATAACTATAATATAAGGTCGTTAATTTATGCGCAGTGCTTGCAAATAATAATATTTTATTAATATCTAAACGCTGTTTAGCAACCTTGCCAACGTTTAACCAAGCCGCTGTCGAGACCAATTTGATCCAAGGCCCTGCCGACTGTATGGCG
>DAOWFB010000124.1 GCA_030638205.1 Thalassospiraceae bacterium | reverse complement strand
TAAGCAAAAGGGCTGAAATAGTGGCAATAATAATATTTGCCCCGGGGCCGGCTGCGGCCACCAAAATCATGTCCCGGCGGGGATTTCCAAGGGCCGAAAAGTTAACCGGGACCGGTTTTGCGAATCCAAACATGTATTTGCCGCCCGATGCCACCAACAGCAGGACAGGCATAATTATGGTTCCAAACAGGTCAATATGGCTGATGGGGTTGATTGTAACCCTGCCCGCACGCTTGGCGGTATCGTCGCCCAGTTTCCACGCTACCCAACCGTGGGCCGCTTCGTGCAATGTTACGGCCAACAAAATTGGTAAAATCCAAACCGAGGCCTTAACCATCATGGCGGAGAAATCCGTATCGCCCATAATATCACCCATTGGAATTATTCTCCGCAGCCATTAATTCATCAAAGCTGTTTTTTGCTTTGGCTAAATCAAATATTTTGCTTTCATCTTCTTTATCTTCAACGCCCGCTAGGTGACGCTGCAAATTACCAAGAGAAAAACGTGCCCACTGTGGCCCGGACATTTGCCCACAACCGGATGCGACCTCTTTCATTTCGCCCATGTCGCCATTGCAGTGCAATACCGCATCGCAACCAGCGGCCAATGCCCTGCTGGCGCGTTCCTTCGTGCTGCCAATAAGCGCCTTCATGGATAAATCATCTGAAATTAAAAAACCGCGAAAACCAATTTGTTTGCGAATTACATTTTCAATAATTTCAGCAGAAAACGTTGCCGGGTTTTCAGAATCAATATCTGTGTAAACAACGTGTGCGGTCATTGCCCACGCCATGTAATTTAACTCCTTAAACGGGGCGAAATCTTTTTCAAGCTCATCTTTTGTTGCGTCAACAATTGGAAGCTTTTCATGGCTATCAACCAGCGCACGACCATGGCCCGGAATATGTTTTATTACAGGCGCAACGCCAGCGTCCATAAGCCCTTCGGCAAATGCACGCCCAAGATCAACAATTGTATCAACATCAGTGCCGAATGCACGATCGCCAATTATTGGGTCGGCACCCGGCCCGGGCAAATCAAGAACCGGGGCGCAATCAACTGTTATTCCTAATTGATGAAGCTCATGACCAATTAATTGTCCGCCAATACGGGCCGCATCGGTTCCATTTTTTTTATCTTGTTTATATATATCTGCGTAAGTTGCAGCCGATGGAAATGCCGGCCAGTTGGGGGGTGATAAACGGACGACCCTGCCGCCTTCTTGGTCGATTAATACCGGAGCATTTTCACGTCCCACGGTTTCACGCAAATCAGCAATCAATGCCTTTAGCTGCGCAGGGTTTTTTACGTTACGAGAAAAAATAATAAAACCAAGGGGATTGGATTCTTTAAAAAATGATTTTTCTTCTGCGCTCAAGCTTGTCCCGGAACAGCCAAACAATGCCGCCAATGGACGATCTGGGCGATTTGTTTGTTTTTGTTCTTTAAGGGGCAATTATCAAACATCCCAGCTTGCGGGTTGCAAGTTTAGCACACACACCTTCGGCTGATTTTCTGTCCGGTAAATATGCGCCGCGAAGACGCCAATAAACACCCTTGGCCCCAAGGTCGGCACGTTGAATATTCATGGAAAGGCCACCAAGTATGTCGGCGTTTTGTTTGAATATACGTTTCCATTCCGCCTTGGCCGCATCTTCGGTTTTAAGTGCCGAAAGCTGTACCATGTACCCCTGCTTGGCAGCAGGTGTAGCGGTTGGGGCGGCCGGTGCTGGCGGTGCCGGTACGGCGGCAACTGGTGCTGGCTCTTTTGGTTGGGGCGGAGCCGCTGGTGCCGGAACAGGTGCGGGAGCCGCTGGTGCAGGCTCTGGTGAGGCTGGCGCAAGTACCACAGGAATATTTGGTGCTGGTGCCGAGACTGGTGGTGGTGCCGAGACTGGTGGTGCTGGTGGGGCGGATGGTTCTGTTGCGGCCTCTACCCTATTTTCGGTTGGTGCCTCGGTTGGTGGTTCTAGCGGTGTTTCCGGTGGCGGAAGCAAGCGTTCGAACTTTGGCGTATTAGCCGTGCCATCAATGCGGCCATAAACTAATTTATCACGGTCAGGAATAGCCATGCCGCCGGGATTTTCCGGGCGCACTTTTACATCGCCCGCAGGCGGTAAAATAAGCGGAACCGGCCCAGCGGAGCCTTCCCTGCCACCATCACCATCGCCCATGTAAAAAAATGCACCGGTGCCTACGCCAGCCAATAAAATGGCCATGGCAATACCCACAACCATACCGCGCCCGGATGCGGATGATGATTTAGCCATAGGCTCAAAATCCAGCAATTCGGAAGCATTGGGGGTGTTTCCCCGGTTATTATTAGAATCAGTTTCGCTCATGACATCCTTTGTAGCGGAAAAACCTTAACGCATTTCTTCTTTTGGGGTTACGCCAAAAACCCCGAAGCCCGAGGCTACCACGGTGGCCATGGCCCTTATCAAGGCTAGGCGGGCCATGGTAAGGGGTATGTTGTCCTTGATTATAAAGCGTAATGTTGCGTCTTCCTTGCCCTTGTTCCACAGTTGGTGGAACTCTGCGGCCAAATCATACATGTAAAACGCCATGCGGTGTGGCTCGTGGGCCTCAGCAGCGCTTTCAACCAAACGGGGCCATCCGGCCATCATTTTTATCAGCGACATTTCGGCGGGATCGCTCAGCAATGAAAGATCGGCCCCCAATACCTTGTCATCGCTAACCGCATCCCGGCCCAGCTCGTCCGCCGCCATGCGTAAAACTGAAAATGACCTAGCGTGGGCGTACTGAACATAAAAAACCGGATTGTCTTTTGATTGCTCGCGCACACGGGCAAAATCAAAATCAAGCCCGGCATCATTTTTTCGCGTCAACATTATAAAACGAACAACGTCTTTGCCGACCTCATCAACAACATCGCGCAACGTTACAAACGTGCCTGCGCGTTTTGACATTTTTACCGGCTCGCCGCCATCCATAAGGTTGACCATTTGGCAGAGCTTGCAATCAAGCGTGCCTTTATTATTGGTTAGAGCTTTGACCGCAGATTGCATGCGTTTGACATAACC
>DAOWFB010000113.1 GCA_030638205.1 Thalassospiraceae bacterium | reverse complement strand
CCGTCTCCAACTATTGCCGTGGGGTGGATGTTTGCCATTATTATTTTTTATTCCCTGTCCATAATCATCGCCGAGAATACAGCTTCGGAGACCACTTTATCGCCAACCGTGGCTTTGCCATTAAATTTATAAACATTCCGTTTTGAGCGAATAAGTTCAATGCTCAATTCAAGCACATCGCCCGGAACAACCGGTTTCCTGAAACGTGCAGAATCAACGGTCATAAAATAAACCAGCTTTCCTTCGGCTTCGCTGCCCAATGATGCCACAACCAAAACCCCGGCAGTTTGCGCCATTGCCTCAACAATTAAAACGCCGGGCATGATGGGGTGACCGGGGAAGTGTCCACGGAAGAAATCCTCATCACCAGTGACATTTTTTACCCCAACTGCCGATAGGTTGTGCTTGATGTCTTTAACTTGGTCTATAAAAAGAAATGGATCACGATGCGGGATCATGTCCTTGATTCTATTTTGATCTAAGGTTGTTTCAGAACTCAATTTCAAGGCCCCTTTTTTGTTTTAACAAGCTTTGATAATACCGCAACTTGCCTAAAAAATTCACGGTGCGGTATTGCCGGTGCGCCAACAAGCCTGGCGCCCGGTTCTACGTCGCGCATAACGCCACTTTGTGCAGCAATCTGCGCTCCGTCACCTATATTAATATGCCCGGCAAAGCCCGACTGCCCACCCAGCATAACAAAATTTCCTACCTTGGTGCTTCCTGATATTCCGGCAAGCCCGGCAATAAAGCATCCCATTCCTATTTCAACGTTATGGCCTATCTGAACAAGGTTATCAATTTTGGTTCCGTCACCTATTATGGTATCCGGTCCGGCACCACGATCTACGGTGGTGTTGGCCCCTATTTCGACCATATCACCAATAATAACCCGACCAAGTTGCGGAACCTTGATGTGACCTTCTGGCGGGCGGCCCGGCGCAAAACTAAAGCCGTCCTGTCCGATACGCACACCGGGGTGTAAAATACAACCGCTTCCAATAACTGCATATTGCACGGTTACGCCGGGTGCCAATACGCATCCGTCACCTACTTTTACACCAGGGCCAATATAGCTTCCGTGTCCAATTAATACGCGTTCGCCAATGGTTGCTCCTGCGCCAATGTAAACACCGCTTTCAACTCTGCATCCATTACCGATAGTTGCAGATTTATCAATGTCGGCATTTTTAGATATTTCTGCCTCAAACAATTCAACCGGATAAAATGCCTGCGCTACCTTGGCATATGCCTGATACGGTTTATCTGTGACAAGCAAAACCATTCCATCGGGCGCACGAGATACATAATCCGGATGAACAATGCATGCGCCCGCGTTGCTTTTGGTAAACGCTTCTATGTATTTTTTGTTATCAAGAAAACTAACGTCGCCATTGCCCGCATTATCAATGGCTGCCACGTCTTCAAACATGGTGTTCTTATCGTTCGTACCATTAATTTCTGCGCTGGCTATGGAGGCCAGCTCATGAAGGGGGAAAGGCCCCGCTCGATTAAAAAAAACCGGATCAGCCATTGCTTAGTGTCTCCTGACCACAGCTCATTTACTTGGGTTTGATACCTTAACCGCAGGAAGGTTCTTATCAAGGCGCTTGAGAATATCAGCAGTAAGATCCAATATCTGTGCGTTGGCTATGGTTGATGATTTTTTCAAAATCAACGTATATCCGTCTTCTTCAATTATTTTCTGGATTGCTCCAAGTATTGCCTTATCAACCTTTGCGGTAGCTTCAGCCTGCACTCTTCCCAAAGATTGCTTTGAATCTTGAACGCGCTTTTGCAGCGCAGAAAGCTTCTTTTCAAACTTTACCCTCTCGGCGTTAAACGCTTCGGGTGAAAGTATTGTGCGTTGACGGGCAAGTTCGTCATTTGCCTTTCGTAGATCTTTTTCTTCTTTTTGTATTGTAGCTTGGATATTATCCCTGAATTTTGTAATTTGCTTGTGAATATCTTTTATCGCAGATGAATTTGTACGTACGCCCACAATATCTATTATTCCAACCTTGATAAATACCTTGGCTTGTCCCGCATCTTTGCTTGCGGTCGTCTCCTGCGCCATTGATGAGTGCGGAAATGACAGGGCAGCCCAAACGGCAATTAATGCAATAGAAAATAAGTGAGACAAGGATTTCAAGTTAATCTCCTGAAAAAATATTTAAAATCTGGTTCCAAAGCTAATGCGGAAACTCTCAAGTTTATCATAATTTTCCTTCATTAAAGGAACGCCATATTCTAGGCTTATGGGGCCAAGTGGCGAAACCCACGCAATGCCCGCACCAGCGGAAGCGCGAATAGAACTGTCTTCGTATATGTTTGTCCCGGATGGACTAACCCCTGTAAGGGTACCAAAATCAGTGAAAAGCTTGCCGGAAATTCCCAGTTCGGGTGGCAGACCCAGGGGAATTGAAAGATCAACCCCACCGTTATAAATATATTCTCCGCCAAGAGAATCAAGGCTGGCTTTATCCCTAGGTCCCACCCCGCCAGGCGCAAACCCACGCAGACTTGCTCCACCAAGGGAGAACCTATCTAGAACACCCACATCCTCTCCTATTCCCATAACAAAGCCCATGGTTCCAGTTGCAGATATAACCCACCCTTTGGCAAGTTGGTAATATTTTCCGACACTAAAACGGTTCTTTAGGTATTTAGAATCGCCGCCCAGACCGGCAAGGTCGTTGCTCATCCGCAAATAATACCCATCGGTTGGGGTGGTTTTGCTGTTTCGTTTGTCATAAAAAAGCACATGCCCGACCTCGGAATGAAGTTTACTGCCCTGTTGGTCTTTGATGTAATCCGAAGCCGTAGCTTTAACGCTGCTAATCTCAGTTGATTTTATCGTGTATTGCCAACTTTGGCTCAATGGCTCGGTAATGGGGTATCCTGCCCGCAAGGAAAGGCCGGTTTGCGCAGAGCTGTATGAGCTGGATTCTTGCCTATCAACCGTAGAATGAAAAACATCAAACCCGGCAGAAACTTCTCTATCCATAAAGTATGGTTCTGTGAAACTAATACTAACGTTGCTTGTTTTGCCAGACAGGGATCCATTTAGGTTAAGACTTTGCCCTTTACCTAGAAGATTTTTTTCTTTAATTCCTACATCAACCAATGGGCCGCTATCGGTTGAATAACCAACACCAAGAGTTAATGATCCAGTTGATTTTTCCTCAACATCTACGGTGATAACGCTTTTATCCGGTGCACTTCCGGGCGAGTTGTCCATCTCAACATTTTTGAAAAAGTCTAGATCATTTATTCTTTTAAATGTGTCCGATAATTTGGATGTATTAAATGCGTCGCCCTCAACCAGGCGGAATTCTCGCCTTACTACTTCATCTAGCGTGCGAGAGTTTCCGTTTATATTTATACGTTCAACAAATATTCTTGGGCCATCTGCTATATCAAACGTAATATCAATAACTTTATTTTCCCCATCACGCTTTGGCTTAGGCCTTACATCAACAAAGGCATAACCAAGCTCACCAACGGCATCGACAAGCTTGCTGACGCTAGCGTCAATCTTCTCGGCGTTGTACCACTCACCTTTTTTAATGCTAACCACACCGTCAACACTTTCCTGTTTCATGTCTTTGAGGTTAACGTTGGTTTTTATTTCACCAAAGCGATAGCGCTCTCCCTCTTCAACGGTGAATGTGATGAAAAAATTCTGCCTGTCGGGCGTCATTTCTGCGACTGCGGAAAGAACATTAAAATCTGCGTAGCCGTTATTCAGGTAATGGCGGCGCAGCAATTCCCTATCGAATGTAATGCGGTCTGGGTCGTAATTATCATCAGATGACAAAAAACGGTACCAGCGAGTTTCAATGGTGCGAATAACATCGCGCAAATCGCCATCGTCAAAGTCGTTGTTACCGATAAACCTAATATTTTGAACCTTGGCAAGGGCCCCTTCGTTGATTTCATAAACCAAATCTATACGGTTTTGCTCCAGCTGAATTATCTTGGGCTCGACGGTAACTGCAAACCTTCCTTCGCGGCGATAGATATCCTGCAAACGGTTTACGTCGCTTTGTATCTTGGTGCGGGTATAAATAAGGCGCGGCTTTAACGATATCTCCACCGCCAACTCTTCGTCTTTGATGCGTTTGTTGCCTTCAAATGCAATCCTATTTATAACCGGATTTTCCACCACATTAATAACCAGGGTGCCCTGGTCTCTAGTTATGGTCACATCAGCAAAAAGCCCGGTTGCAAAAAGTGACTTGAGAGATCTATCCACGCGAAGCGGATCAAAGGCATCGCCTTCGCGAACCAAAAGGTAGGAGCGTATTGTTTCCGGCTCCACCCGAGCCGAGCCCTCAACAACAATTTCGCGAATTACATTGCCGCTAGTTTGGGCGCCACTTTGGGCATGCGCACTGGAAGCGGGCATCATGAAAATCGGCATGAAGGCCAGCAAAATGGCAGTCAGTACAAAAATAGTTTTACGCAACAAAACCCCCGACTTTTAAATTCCGCTTCTTTTAAATCCCGCTTCTTTTGGCGGAACGTACAAACAAAACATGGCACAAATACACTTTGGCACAATAAGGCTAAATAATCCTTTTGCCTATTATTTCAGGACTTTATGTCAAAAATGGTTAACTCATTCCAAATCGCTCAAGAATTCGCTCAAAATCGTTCCATGTGGCAAAAATCATCAATAGAAGCACTAAAATCATACCAAATCTAAACCCGTATTCCTGTATTCGCTGGCTGAGGGGGCGGCCCCTAAGTGCCTCAAATATATAATACACAAGATGCCCACCATCGAGCATAGGAACCGGAAACAGGTTAATTAACCCTAAGTTTATGCTCAAGGCCGCCATGAACGTTAGTATTGTAATTGCGCCGTTTTGCACTGCCTCGCCAGAATATTGAGCTATTGAAATAACCCCTCCCAGCTCTTTGGCGCTACGCTCGCCCGATATCATTTCCCCGACCACGCCAAGTATGCGCGCGCTAATCATGTATGTTTGCTTGACCCCTACCCATACGGCCGTAAATGGATCGGTGCGAACCTGCTCAACAAACTCAGGGTGCGGCCTAACGCCAAGAAGCCCGCGAGATTTTACCTCTTCATGGATGCCGTCATCTTCTGCTTCCCTTGAGCTACCCTCTTTATCATCACCTTCTTCGGTGCCCAGCTTTTTGCCAAATTCCTTCATGGATATGGTTCTTGGTGTTGCATTGATGGAAATAACCTTGCCATCACGCTCTACGGTGAAAACCAGCTTATTATTGGCATTTACCGCTACAATTTTGCTTAATTCTTCGAACCACTGAATTGGATTTCCATTTATGGCGGTTATGGCATCACCAGCCACAAACCCTGATTCTTCGGCGGCACTACTATCCATCACCTCGCCAATAACGGCGTATGGCTTGGGCAAGCCCAAAGCGGCACTCATAAACGCAAAAAGGATAATGGCAAATATGAAATTAGCCAGAGGGCCAGCCGAAACTATGGCGACCCTCTTAGATAACGGCTTATGGTGAAAAGATACTTTTTTCTCATCACTGGTCATGGGCCTGTCTTCGGTATCGTCAACTCCGGTGACAATGTCGCCTTCGCCAAACATTTTAACGTATCCACCCAAGGGAACCGCAGAAATTCGCCATCTTGTGCCATGACGATCTTCGAAACCGTACAACTCACCGCCAAAACCGATGGAAAAGACCTCGACCTTTACACCCGCCCACCGGGCAACCATAAAATGTCCTAATTCGTGAACGAAAATCAGTACCGAAAGTACCAGAAGAAAGGGGATTACATATTCCCAGATAAAGCTAAATAATTCCATGAAACCAACTTGTTGTTATTGTTAATTAATCTTATTTATTAAGTTTTAATTAGGCTGATAGCTACATTTCTTGCCTCATTATCAATGGCTAAAACATCATCAAGGCTGCCCATGGTGCCTGCGTCCATCGCCCCAAGAACACCTTCGACAATCTCGGCAATTTGCAAAAAACCAATACTGCCCCGAAGAAATGCCGCCACCGCTATTTCGTTGGCCGCATTAAGGATTGTGGGCGCACTTCCGCCAGTTTGCAAGGCTTCGCGCGCCAGCCTAAGGGCCGGAAAACGTTCCTCGTCGGGGGCTTCAAAATCCAGTCTGCCCACATCAGCCAGAGACAGTTTTTCTGAAGGTGTGGCCATCCTGCCCGGCCAAGCCATGGCATAGGCTATGGGAGTCCGCATATCAGGTGTGCCCATTTGCGCCAGAACCGATCCATCAACGTATGAAACAAGGCTATGCACAATCGATTGCGGATGAACCAGAACATCAATTTCATCAAGAGCCACCGGAAACAAATGAAAAGCCTCTATTATTTCAAGGCCCTTGTTCATCATGGTGGCTGAATCGATGGATATTTTGGCGCCCATATCCCAATTTGGATGGTTTAACGCACGCTCAGGCGTGACGTTTTTCATTTCATCAAGACTCAATTGGCGAAAGGGCCCGCCGGACGCGGTTAAGATAATGCCAGAAACGCTTTTCGGGTTATCAAAATCAAATACCTGAAATATTGCGCTGTGTTCGGAATCAACCGGAATAAGCGTTGCACCATTTTTACTTACTTCCGCCAAAAGTAGCTCACCTGCTGAAACAAGGCATTCCTTGTTGGCCAATGCAACCATGGCCCCATTTTTTGCCGCCTCCATGGTTGGTTTTAGCCCTGCTGCCCCAACAATTGCCGCAACAACCATGTCAGATGGCCTTGATGCGGCCTCAACCAGCGCATTTTCTCCGGCGGCGGCTTCTATTTTTGTTCCGGAAAGCGCATTTTTTAAATCGTCATACGCGCTCTCGTCATTAATAACCGCGATAGATGCACCTAGCTTGATGGCCTGTTCTGCCAACAGCTTCCAATTAGTTCCAGCCGTCAATGCCTCGACCGTGAATGCGTCCCGTTTATTTTCAAGCAAGTCGACCGT
>DAOWFB010000111.1 GCA_030638205.1 Thalassospiraceae bacterium | reverse complement strand
GATTTAATTGTGCGGTTGAGGGTTGATAAAACCATTACGCCGTTTTCTTTTAAAAGTTTTGTACTGGCTGCCATGAATATTTCCGGATCAGAAACGTGCTCTATAATTTCCATATTCAGTACAACATCAAAGCGTTTTCCCTCAGTCATTAAATCTTCGGGCAGGGTGTTTATATAATTTATATCCAGACCGCTTTGGCCGCTGTGGATTTTGGCTATTTCAATATTTTTTGCCCCGGCATCAATGCCTGTAACGTTGGCACCTAAGGCTGCCATTTGTTCCGACAAAATCCCACCGCCGCAGCCAACATCAACCACATCTAATCCCGCGAGCGGTTTATCCGTCGCCCCATCAAGGCCAAAATGGGCCACGGCATTTCCTAGAATAAATGCCGTTCTCAAGGGGTTTATCTGGTGCAGGGGGCGAAACTTGCCCTTTGGATCCCACCATTCATCGGCCATGGCCGTAAAGCGCGCTATCTCGTCTGGGTTGGCGCTGGACCCCGCCAAGGGGTCGTAAGCGGTATGGGAGCTGGTGTTGGGCATGGTTTTTTGGTCTTTTTCCTTATATGGGGGCTTTGCATTATAGCCCCATTACGAGTATGAATACGCGCCTTTAGTGGTGCAAGATTTATCAGGATTTTAGGAATAGGGCCATGGCTCTGATAGTACAAAAATTTGGCGGAACCTCGGTGGCTGATGTGGAGCACATTCAGGCCGTGGCTAAGCGCGTCAAGGCCGAGGTCGATAACGGCAATCAGGTGGCGGTAACGGTTTCGGCCATGGCTGGCGTCACCAACCAATTGGTTGATTATGTTGAACAAACCGGAAAATTATATGACGCGGCTGAATACGACGTGGTTGTTTCAAGCGGTGAGCAGGTAACCTCTGGCTTGTTGGCATTGGCATTGCAAAACATGGGTGTGCCCGCACGTTCATGGCTGGGCTGGCAGTTACCCATAAAAACCAATTCTGCCCATGCCAAAGCCAGAATTGAAGGCATCGAAGCAAATGAAATTCTGGCCTCGATGAAAAATGGCGAGGTCGCCGTGGTTGCTGGCTTTCAAGGCATTGGCGTTGACGGCAGAATTACCACGTTGGGCCGTGGCGGAACCGATACCTCGGGCGTGGCGCTGGCTGCTGCCTTGGGGGCCGAAAGGTGCGATATTTATACGGATGTTGATGGTGTTTACACCACCGATCCGCGCATCGTTGCCAAAGCCCGGAAGTTGGATAAAATTACGTACGAGGAAATGCTCGAAATGGCTTCGGTTGGGGCCAAGGTTTTGCAAACTCGTTCGGTCGAAGTGGCTATGAAACATGGCGTGCGCGTACAGGTGCGATCTTCTTTTTCCGAAGACGAAGGCACGCTGGTAGTTAATGAGGATGAAATTGTGGAACAAGAACTTATAAGCGGCATTGCCTACAGCCGTGACGAAGCCAAAATTACTTTAATCGGCGTTTCCGATAAACCGGGAATTGCCGCAAGAATTTTTGGCCCGCTGGCTGATGCCAATATTAACGTGGATATGATTGTGCAAAACGTGTCGGCTGATCCCGCGCACAAGGCAACCGATCTTACCTTTACCGTTACCAAGGCCGATTTAGAACGCGCCGTTGAAACGGTAAAAGCCCACGCCAAAGACCTTGGCTACAAACAGTTATTGTCTGACCCTGATGTGGTGAAGATTTCAGTAATTGGCGTTGGCATGCGCAGCCATGCCGGTATTGCCCAGCGAATGTTTCAGTCGTTGGCCGACAAAGGAATTAACATACAGGTTATTTCCACATCGGAGATTAAGGTAAGCGTGCTTATTGCCGAAGAATATGCTGAACTGGCTCTTAGATCATTGCACACCACATACGGCCTAGATGGTGAATAATTAAAATGAGCATAGCAGTAAATAAACATTTGGAAAAAATGTGGTCGCGCGGATGTGAATTCCTTGGTGTGCGTTATGCCATTTTGGGCGGCGCCATGTCGTGGATTTCGGAAAGCGGGCTGGTTTCTGCCATTTCCAATGCCGGTGGGTTTGGTGTAATTGCCGGCGGTTCAATGATGCCCGATCAATTGGGCGAAGTTATAAAAGCCACCCAAGAAAAAACCGACAAACCATTTGGCGTTAACATGGTTACCATGCACCCGGAATTGGATGCGTTAATTGATAAATGCCTTGAGCTAAATGTTAAATTTATCGTTCTTGCCGGTGGTCTGCCCAGTGGTGCATCCATCAGCCGCGCAAAAGAAGGCGGGGCCAAGGTAATATGCTTTGCGCCCGCATTGGCGCTGGCCAAAAGATTGGTGCGCAACGGTGCCGATGCCTTGGTTATCGAAGGCAACGAAGCCGGTGGTCATATTGGCCCGGTTGCAACCAGTGTATTGGCGCAAGAAATATTGCCGGAAATTAAAGATGTTCCGGTGTTTGTTGCGGGCGGCATTGGCCGTGGCGAAGCAATTGTTAGCTATCTTGAAATGGGTGCGGCTGGGGTTCAAATCGGAACCCGGCTTGTTTGCGCAACCGAATGCATAGCCCATGAAAATTTCAAGAAATCATTTATTCGTGCATCTGCTCGTGATGCGGTTTCTACCTTGCAGTTAGATATTCGTTTTCCGGTAATCCCGGTGCGCGCCATCGCCAACCAAGGCACCCATTTGTTTATGGAAAAACAAAAAGAGGTGGTCGAACGATTTAACAAGGGCGAGCTAACCAAGGCCGAAGGCCAGTTGGAAATTGAACGTTTTTGGGTTGGTTCACTGAAAAACGCGGTAATTGACGGCGATGTTGATAATGGCTCGTTGATGGCCGGGCAAAGCGTTGGCATGGTCAAGCAAGAGCAATCGACCGAGGAAATATTGGCTGAGCTTATAAATCAGGCCAATAACGCCATAGAGGCCAAGAATACCGCCTAAGATATTGTGAATTATTGCTTATTTGTGGCATCAGGCTTGCTTTTTTGACCTCTTGGGGCAGAATATCGACTAAGATTTGCAAAAATAACCTGAAGCCGGGGGAAACCGGGATTTGAGCGAAGTAACTAAAAATAACGTGACTGAGGATCAGTCAGCCGCATCCAACTCAGCTGAAGCCAATTCAGCTAGGGAAAGTGTCGGTGCTTTGCTGCGGGCCACTCGCATCAAAGCAGGCAAGGAAATTGTGACCGTTGCGGGCTCGCTTCGTATTTCCATGCGCTACCTAGAGGCACTTGAAGATGGGCGTAACGATGATTTGCCCGGTGCTACTTATGCGGTTGGGTTTGTGCGCAGTTATGCTGAATACCTTGGCCTTGACGAAGATGAAATAGTTCGCCGTTTTAAAGAACAAGTAAGTGGCGTTTCAGAAAAATCTGAACTTACATTTCCAAAGCCAATACCAGAAGGCGGTGTTCCCGGTGGTGTGTTGTTGCTGGGCGGTGCGGTATTGGCACTTTTGGCTTATGGCGTATTGTATCTAAGTACCGATGGCGACGAGCAAATTGCAGAAATGGTTGAGCCTGTTCCGCAG
>DAOWFB010000074.1 GCA_030638205.1 Thalassospiraceae bacterium | reverse complement strand
TGTTCCGCTGGGCTAGTATGCGCCAAATTTTAAGGCCCGCAATAATTCCGAGACCGCCATGCATAAACACATCAAATACATCAATTAGTTTGAACGCATCGCCGTTCATGGCCATCAGAAATTTTTGCAACAAATGCGGCTCGGGCGCAAACGGTGCCAACACCATCCATACGCCAATAAACAAGGTCGGCATGGTGGGAAGGGCGTCTATAAAGCTTGCTAGTTTTTCGTTCATTTTAGTCTCCCTAAATGGCCATAACGGCCCGGAAATCCTAATGGTTTAATTATTTAAGCAATTGCTAATATAATATCCTCTCTATGTCAAATTTCTTATTAAATTTTTGGTCATATTGCCCCCCAAATTTTTGGTCATATTGTAGGCCTACAACTTAAGAATGGACTGGGCCAAGCCCGGGGGCATAACCTCTGGCTGAAACCATTAGGGTAATACGTTACCGATGAATACTTTTGTTCTTTATTTAACCACCGTACTTATCTGGGGCTCAACCTGGCTTGCCATTAAATGGCAACTAGGTGTGGTTTCCCCCGACGCATCGGTTGCGTACCGGTTTTTAATTGCAGCATTGGTTTTAATTGCTTGGGCAATTTTACGGGGCAAAGATATGCGCTACCCCAAGCGTGATCATTTTTGGATTGCCGTACAGGGATTGTTTCTTTTTTCCACTAATTATTATCTTTTTTATGTAGCCAGCAATGACCTTACAACCGGATTAGTGGCGGTAACATTTTCAACAATAGTGCCGCTAAATATTTTGTTCGGAAAATTATTTTTTAAAACCCCGGTAACAATGCGCGTGCTGGGCGGGGCGGTGCTGGGCCTTGGTGGGTTGGGGTTAGTATTCTGGCCGGAAATTAAAAATTTCAACATGGCAGACGACGGTGCTCGTGGATTAATGATTTGCCTTTTGGCAACAACATTTGCCAGCCTCGGCAATATGGCAAGCGCACGTAACCAACGCCGTGGCCTGCCAATATTACAAACCAACGCATATGGAATGCTCTATGGTGCAATGTTCACATTTGTTTTTGCATTTTTATCGGGAAGCGAATTTACGTTCGATGCATCAATTAAATATGTTGGGTCGCTTTTATATTTGGCGATTTTTGGTTCGGTAATTGCCTTTGGTGCCTATCTTACCCTGCTTGGGCGCATTGGTGCCGGGCGGGCGGCCTATGCTTCGGTATTATTTCCGGTGGTTGCATTAACGCTTTCGGTTATTTTTGAAAATTACACATTCACGACTGAGGCAATAATTGGTGCGACGCTAGTGCTGGCCGGTAATGTGCTGGTGCTGGCGCGGCCAGAGCACATAAGTAGTTTTTGGAAAATAAAAAAAGAATGCTGATAAATATTTACCAGCATTCTTTTTAATTTATTTATCAATCCAAAATTTAAGGTTTAATATAATGCCAGCCCTGATCTTGGCGTTGCATAATATGAACAACACCAGCAGGAACCATTTTGATATTGCTAAATTCTAATAGCTCAAGCTGTTTACCAGCTTTCTTTGACATTTTTTTCATGGTGTTACCGCATGCGGCAAAGCCAATGCCTGTACCGTTGGACGCAAAATTCTGAATACGGGGCGCAACGGGCGAGCCTGGAAGCAGCATTTTAAGGCCGGGGCCATAGGCAACAATTTCTACTTCTAATTTTTTTCCATCCGCTTCATATGCTGCTTTGCTTTGTTCTGCATTATTAAGCACCAAGTTCATCAATGCCGGATCATTGGCATTAATTTGAAGCACAAGATGGTGACTGCCATGGGATGATGCCGAACTGGTGCCCGGCAAAACATATGCGCTCAGCGCAAACATAACGGAAACGATTGAAAGCATTTTTTTAATCATGAAATAACAACCTCCCTTTGATATAAAGTTTTTTACTATTATTAATCTGTGTGAATTTAGAGTACATATGTGTGTAAACTTAGAATACATCAAAACTACAATAAGTGTGAATAGCCCTTTTTACTAACCCTAAGTCCCGGTTTTCCTTGCAAAGTGGGGCTGTTTTAGCCATGTTGAGCCCATAATGAGCAACAGCAATTCCACCAATGATCTCAGGGGATATTTCGGCGTAGGCGTCGAGGGCATATCCAAGCCCATGAACGCAGGAGCAATATTTCGCACCGCCCACGCATTCGGTGCCAGCTTTGCCTTTACCGTGGCCGCATCTTACCCCGCCCGCGAAGGGGCGCTGGCCGATACCTCAAAATCCGGGGGCCACATTCCATTTTACAAATTCCCCGATATTGGCTCCATGTCGCTGCCCGATGATTGTCGCATTGTAGGGGTTGAGCTTTCGGACAAGGCGGTTGACCTGCCCAGTTTTCGCCACCCATCGCGCGCTGCATATGTGCTGGGGCCGGAGCGCGGCTCAATTTCTCCAGAAATGTCCGAGCTATGTGAATTTGTTGTAAAAATTCCAACCAAGTTTTGCGTCAATGTTTCGGTTGCCGCCGCAATCGTAATGTATGACCGAGTAACAAGTTTAGGCCGCTTTCCGCCCCGCCCGGTCAGGCCCGGTGGCCCGGTCGAAGAATTGCCCACCCATGTTCATGGCGACCCAGTACTTCGCAATGCAAATAAATTCAAAAGCCCGCCACCGTTAGGGGGAGAGTTTGATGGCAAAAAATAATCCATCTTACTTGTTGCTTGGCATTCTGGCCCTTGGGGTTTATCAATTATAATATGATCAAACGCTTTATTTTACTTTTTACAATGCTTGCCATTACAACACCCGCCAGCGCAAAATTGCTGGTGGAATCCGGTGACTGGGCCGCATACAAAGAAAAAAGTTCCGGCGGCACGGTTTGTTTTGTTTCGTCCGAACCGACCAAGGCCAAAGGGGCCTATAAAAAACGTGGTGATATTTTTGCCATCGTCACCCATAGGCCACAGGAAAATACCGTCAACGAAGTGAGCTTTCAGACAGGCTATAAATATAAAAAAGGTGCCGATGCCATTGCTAAAATTGACGGCAACAAAACATTTAAAATGTTCACCCAGGGCGAAAGCGCGTGGACCTATGATAAAAAAAGCGACGAGGCCATGGTCAGGGCCATGAAGGGCGGAACCACCATGGTGACAAAGGGAACCTCAAGCCGGGGCACCAAAACCACCGATACATATTCCCTCAAAGGTTTTACCAAGGCCCTGAAAACGGCGGCCCAAGCCTGCGGCATCAAATAATAAGCCCGCCAATATTCTATCTGGCTTTGCAATTGGCAAATTAAAGGCATATATCAGTGCCATTATGACAGAAAACATCAAAACAGCCGCCAACACTGACAACAGGCAAAACCTGATAGGTCTTTCGCGCAAAGAGCTGGGTGAGGCCATGGCGATTATGGGCGAGCCGGCATTTCGTGCAAAACAATTATTCCATTGGATGTATCATCGGGGCGAGACGGATTTCGCCAAAATGACAGACCTGTCAAAAGATCTCCGCGCCCGCCTGCCCGAACATTTTGTGGTGGGCAGACCAACCATAAATCAGGCCCTTATTTCCGAAGACAGCCCCCGCAAATGGTTGCTTGAGCTGCCCCAAGGTGGCGAAATCG
>DAOWFB010000018.1 GCA_030638205.1 Thalassospiraceae bacterium | reverse complement strand
TTTCCTAATAATTAATGGCGGATTCCCGCAATTTCTTATGTTTGCAGACGTTGAAAGAGCTGATATCAGCCTATACCCTGCCGAAAATTTGCCACAGTCGAAACCTAGCATAGGCAGCAAAGTTGGAAAAGTGCCCCAACACCATGTATTCACTAATAATAGAGTTACTCAAATAATATGGTTACTTAAATAATAGAGTTATTTAGATAATATAGTTACTTAAATAAATTGGCGTTTGGCCCGGAGACTTAATGAAAAAATTATCCACCTTGGTATTTATACTGGTTATTGCTTCCCTGGTTGGCGGCGGGCTTTTTTTGTCGTCATGGGATATTCCGGCCCCCGTGGCCAAGGTTGAAAAGGTCATTCCTAATGAACGTTTCCAGCGCTGAACAAAAATCATCCCCAGCAATGGTTATGGCCGCAGCGTTAGCCGCGTCCTTGCTGGTTTCATCAAGTGCGCTTGCTCAACTAAGCTCGACAGGCCCGGTGCAATTGAAGCCGCCTGTAAGCGCCCCAAGCGAAGCCATAACCGAAGCACCGCCAGCAGATGATGCTTCGGTTAAAAAAACCCCCGAACTACATGAACCAGAAGTAAGGGTCGAAAGCCTTGCCGGAATAAATCTTGATGTTATCGGGGTTCTTCCTGTTGCCGAAGGCGGATTTGGTCAAGACCTGTGGTATGGCATGAACAGGGGCGAGCTTGAAAGTTTGCTGGTGAAGCTGCCGGTAACCACTTCGTCTCCTGCAACCCGCGATATTATGCGTCGTATGCTTTTAACAGCCGCTAGCGTACCGGAAGGTGAGCCCGGAAAGCTAATCACAATTCGCGCAAGGCTTCTGGCTGAAATGGGTGACTTTGTTGGTGTTGCCAAGTTGATGAACGCGCTGCCGGGAAGGGTGTTGCATCAGGATCTTTTGCGTATCGAGGTCGATACCCGTTTGCTAACCGGCGATAATGCCCGGGCTTGTGAATTGGCACAACTTTATATGGCCGATCAAAGCTCCCGCTATTGGCAAAAGGTATTCATTTTTTGTCAGGCCTTGGCCGGTGAACACGATGCCGCAGCATTGGGTGTATCGTTGTTGCAGGAAATGGGAATCAAAGACAAAGTATTTTATACCCTGATTGACCAGCTGGCCATTGGCGGAAGGGCGCCAAGCATTGACTCGCTGAGCGATCCCAAGCCATTACATTTAGCATTGGCCCGCGCCGCAAAAGTCAGACTTCCTTCTGACGTTATTGAATCAAATCTTCCCGGTGTTTTGCGGGCCATAGCCATAAGCCCAAATGCCACGCCCGAGCTTCGCCTCGAAGCCGCAGAACGGGCCGAGGTCGCGGGTGCATTACCAGTTGATGCCCTGCGTCAACTTTATGCATCAATCCAGTTCAAGCAAAGCGAACTTGTCAGCCCGTTGGCAAGCGCTTCTAGGCGTTCAGGCCCAATGAGCAGGGCATTGCTTTATCGTTCTTCGTTAATGCAGACGGTTCCCTCGGCGCAAGCATCAGCACTTTCTCGGGCATTAAATTTGGCTCGTTCTGGCGGCAGGTATGCATCTACCGCACGGGCCTTTTTACCGGTTTTAGGCAGAGTCCCGCCAACCGAAGAGCTTGCATGGTTTGCACCAGAGGCCATTCGCGCATTTCTTATTACCAATCGCCCAAGTGAAGCCAAACCGTGGTTCGAGATTTTGAAAAAAAGCGCCGAGAATAATAAAAAACTTAGCAGTGAATTAATATCGCTTATGCCTGTCGCTAGACTTTCTGGTTTTGAAGGTGCTAGCGATTGGAGCTTAAAAAATCTTTCCCTGTGGTGGGATGTAATTAGCAGCAGAAAAGGAAACAAGGATGAGGCGCGTAATCATGCAGCGCTTCTTGGTTCAGTGTTTGATGGCGTTGGCGATATGGTGCCCCATGAATTCTGGGTACCGCTTGTTGATGGCCCCGAACGTCTTGGGGTGCTGGCCCCCCATCCTGCACTTTGGTTTCGTCTGACGGCGGCGTCCGAACGCGCGCATGTTGGCGAGACCATGCTTCTTTCGCTGGTTATAATGGGTAATGGTGGCCCAGCAAGTGCTGAGCCTATGGTGCTTCACCGTCTGCTAACGGCATTACGCGCGGTTGGTCTTGAAAAAGAGGCCCGCGAAATTGCATTGGAAGCAGTGGTTAGTGCGGGACTTTAATCCCTAAGTCAGGCGAGAAATAAAATATGGCAAGACGCCGTGTTCAAACCGAACCGCTTTCAAGGCATGCTGAGAGCTTTCTCGAAATGCTTGCTGCCGAACGCGGTGCGGCAAAAAACACGGTCGAATCCTATGGCCGTGATTTGATGGATTTTACCGAATTTGCAAAAACCCAAGGAAAATCATCAGAGCAAGCAAACGATCAACTAATAAAAAAATATTTGGCAAAGATTTCAGGGGCTGGACTATCAGCCAGAACAGCCGGACGCAGGCTTTCAACGCTTAGGCAATATTTTCGTTTTCTTTATGGCGAACGCATCCGCGAAGACGACCCAACGGCGGCAATCGATGGCCCGCGTCAGGGCAAAAGCCTGCCCAAGTATTTGAGCGAAGATAAGGTCGAGCGTTTAATCGAAGCCGCGCACGGCCATAATGGGGCTGATGGCTTAAGGCTGGTGGCATTGGTCGAGCTTTTATACGCAACCGGGCTTCGGGTTAGCGAGCTTGTGGGCATGCCATTAAGGGCAATTTCCAGAGATGGCCGCATCCTTACCATCAAGGGCAAGGGGGGCAAGGAAAGGCTGGTTCCATTATCTGAGCCCGCCAGCGATGCCTTGAATGCTTATTTGAAAATAAGAGACAGCTTTTTAAGTGTCAGCTCTAAAAGTACAAATTCAACAAGTGCAAATAAAAAACCGTCTGCGTTTGTTTTCCCCTCACGCGGAAGCTCCGGTCACCTGACCAGGGCCCGGTTTGGCCAGTTATTGAAAGAATTGGCACTAGAGGCCGGAATTGATCCGCACAAGGTATCGCCTCATGTGCTCAGACATTCGTTTGCCAGCCATCTTTTGGCCCATGGGGCCGATTTGCGCTCGTTACAGCAGATGCTGGGCCACGCCGATATTGTCACAACCCAGATATACACCCATGTATTGGAAGAGCGCCTAAAACAGCTGGTTGCAAGTGCCCATCCCCTTGCGGATGAGAATTAGGAAAAACCCCGCCATGTGTTATATAAACAGCAAATAATTGATCCTTAGAATATTTTGGAGAACCTCCCCATGAGCTTTACAATCACCGAGCAGGCCACAGCCCGCCTTAACCGATCGGAATTAGCAGTTCCCGGATCAAACGCAAGGTTTCTAGAAAAAGCCGCTAGCGGCCCAGCTGATGTTGTATTTTTAGACCTTGAAGATGCGGTTGCACCATCGGACAAAGAACAGGCACGCAAAAATATTATTGAAGCATTAAATGACCTTGATTGGTCGGGCAAGGCGGTTTCGGTTCGTATTAACGGGCTTGATACCCATTACATGTACAGAGATGTTGTCGATGTAATTGAGCAGGCCGGACAAAACCTTGATATGATTATGATACCCAAGGTCGGCACCGCAGCCGATGTTTATGCGTTAGACATGTTGGTTACTCAGGTCGAAGACGCCATGGGTATTAAAAAGAAAATCGGGTTCGAGCTTATTATTGAAACTGCGCTTGGCATGGCTAATATTCACGAAATAGCGGCTGCCAGCCCACGTAATGAATCCCTTCATTTTGGTGTTGCCGATTACGCCGCATCAACCAAAGCCAGAACCACCAACATTGGCGGCCCCAATGCCGATTATGGCGTGCTGACCGATGCTGTTGATGGTAGCGAGCGCGATTATCACTGGGGCGACATGTGGCATTATGCCATTGCGCGCATGGTGGTTGCGGCGCGCGCCAATGGCCTGCGCCCGGTTGACGGCCCCTTTGGTGATATTGGCGACCTTGATGGCTATTCGGCCCAAGCCATGCGCGCAGCGGTGCTGGGCTGTGAAGGAAAATGGGCAATTCACCCGACCCAGATTGATAAAGCCAATGAATTGTTCAGCCCATCTGAAGCCGAGATTACCAAGGCCAAGCGCATAATCGAAGCCATGGATCAGGCCCAAAAAGAAGGCAAGGGTGCGGTTACGTTGGATGGTCGCCTGATAGATATCGCCTCCATCAAGCAGGCCGAAGTTGTGGTTAAGAAGGCTGAGATAGTGGCCGCTAAATAATACCCCTAAATAGTAATAGCTTTTGTTGGAATAAAACCATGTTGCATTATCTTGATTTTGAAAAGCCAATCGCCGAACTTGAAGGCAAAATAGAAGAGCTTCGCCATATTACCGGTTCGGGCGAGGTTAATATTGCCGATGAAGTAACCAAGCTTCAGACCAAGGTCGATAAACAGCTACGTACAATTTATTCCAAATTAAACGCATGGCAAAAAACTCAAGTCGCCCGTCATCAGGACAGGCCCCATGCGCTTGATTATATAAACGCCATTATTGATGATTATACCCCGCTTGCGGGTGATCGCTTGTTTGGTGAAGACAATGCCATAGTCGGTGGCCTTGGTCGTTTCCGCGGGCGTTCGGTTATGGTTATGGGTATTGAAAAAGGCAGCGATACCGAGGCCCGCGTTCATCATAATTTTGGCATGGCCAAACCCGAAGGCTACCGCAAGGCTCAACGGTTGATGAAAATGGCCGATAGGTTCAATTTACCGATTATTGCATTGGTTGATACCCCGGGTGCGTTTCCCGGCGCAGATGCCGAAGCTCGCGGGCAGGCCGAAGCCATTGCCAAATCTATTGAGGTTAGCTTTCAAATAAAGGTTCCGTTTGTTTCGGTAATTATAGGCGAGGGTGGTTCCGGCGGGGCAATTGCGCTGGCGTGCGCCAACACTGTTTTAATTTTAGAACATTCTATCTATTCGGTTATTTCACCCGAAGGCTGCGCTTCAATTTTATGGCGCGATGGTGCCGAGGCCAAACAGGCAGCCGAAGCATTAAAGCTAACCGCCAAAGACCTTATGGATATTGGTGTTGTTGATGCGGTTATTCCCGAACCGTTGGGTGGAGCACATCGCGACCCAGAATCAATGTATATGGCGCTGGGTGCCGAACTGGAACACGCAATTTACAAGATGGATGACATCGATGGCGGCCAGTTGCGCGCCAAGCGGCGTGAAAAGTTCATGGAGCTGGGGCAAAAGGGCCTTGTTTAATTTCTTGTTTTAATTTCTTGGTTTAATTTTCTTTAGTTACTAAACCTTGCCGTGGCAATGCTTGTATTTTCTTCCCGAACCACAAGGGCACGGTTGGTTGCGGCTAACCCGGCCCCAGGTAGATGGGTCATTGGGGTCGCGTTCTGCACGGCCTTTTCTGGTTAGCGAAGGCATATTTTCAAGCTCGGGCGTTGGTTCTTTTTTGGCATCAGCAAAGGCTGGGTCTTCATGTCCTTCGATGGTTTTGCCTTGGGATTGCTCAAACATTCCCCCGGTTACTCCGTCTTCCATTCCTTCGGCAGGCGTAAACTGCAATTCAACATGGGCCAGTATCAGTGAAATACGTTCACGCAAATTATCAATCATTTGTTCAAACAGATTAAAGGCTTCCGTTTTGTATTCGTTTAATGGGTCGCGCTGGGCATAAGCACGAAGACCGATGCCCTGTCTAAGGTGATCCAGCGATAACAGATGTTCTTTCCACATTTGGTCCAGTATCTGCAAAAGCAAACCTTTTTCCACGTCGCGCATAACCTCTGGTGTATAGCGAGCAACTTTTTCCGCCATCTTGCGATCAACCGCGTCTTTGATGCGCACTTCTACTTCTTGATCGGCAATGCCTTCTTCTTTGGCCCAGTCGGCAATAGGTAGGTCGAGGGCAAAAATCCTCAAGACCTCTTCATGCAAATGCGCGATATCCCATTCTTCCGGATAGGCTTTGGGAGGTATTGCATTTTGAATAAGGTCTTCAATTACCTGATGGCGCATGTCGCTAACGTCTTCGGAAACGTCATCAGCCGCCATAAGCTCTTTGCGTTGTTCATAAATGACCTTGCGCTGGTCATTCATTACATCATCAAATTTGAGCAGGTTTTTACGAATTTGAAAGTTGCGGCCCTCAACTTTTTGCTGGGCCTTTTCCAATGCTTTGTTAATCCACGGATGAACAATGGCTTCGCCT
>DAOWFB010000114.1 GCA_030638205.1 Thalassospiraceae bacterium | reverse complement strand
TAAAAAATGTCGTAACTTCGTTTGTTACAGTGGTGCTATTAAGAACCATAAGATAGGTAGCAAGCATAATTATTGAAAACAGGCAAAGCGCCATAAGAGCCGACGTGTCAGCATTTTTCTTATCCTCATTACTGATAAGGAATTTTTCTTCTGAATTTGCTTGTGTACCCAACATGCTCAGCACTCTCTTTTTTGTTTTTTGTTTAGCTTCTCGTCACCAGAAACTATTGGCGCGCGAATCATCTTGTAGAATAATAATATCTTTGAATGGGGGGCTTGGATGTGTCGGTAATCACATCTGGCGAATGCTGGAAATACGTTACAAGTATTTGAAATATAAGTATAATATAGGGCTATTATTTTATGCGTAGTGTCTGCAAATAATAATATTTTATTAATATTGAAATTAACAACCCTGCCAGCGTTTAACCAAGCCGCTGTCGAGACCAATTTGATCCAAGGCCCTGCCGACTGTATGGCGAACAATATCTTCGATGGAATTTGGGTTAGTATAAAATGCTGGAACCGGAGGTAATATAACGCATCCCATTTCGGCAGCTTTGGTCATAAGTTCAAGGTGGCCCTTGTGCAATGGGGTTTCGCGCACCATCAATACTAGCGGCAGTCTTTCCTTTAGCATTACGTCAGCCGAACGAAGAAGAAGGTTATGGGCGTAAGACCCGGCAATTCCGGAAAGTGTTTTTATGGAGCAAGGGGCGACAATCATTCCTTGCGCCCTAAATGACCCACTCGCCGGTTTTGCACCAACGTCTTTTATGTTGTGAACCTCAACCGCAAGCTCGCGCACGGAATCTTGGCTCAAATCCATTTCATGCTTCAGGGTTAGCTTTCCAGCTTCTGTTATTATGGCATGAGAAGGAACATTCATTTCTTTTAATGCGCGTAATATTTCCATGCCATAGACCGCACCACTGGCACCGGATATGGCGACAATTACAGGTGGTGCAGGCGTGGCATCAGTGGAGGCGTTTGTTTTATCGTTCATGGGTTTGATAATACAGGGAAAACGCTCTGGCCACCATGCGTTTTAACGCAGGCAAATCATGAATTGTTGTGCTATATAGATGGCGCATTTCAAATAATGAACATCAACATTTTAGGGGCCCCATTAAAAATGGGGTAAAAATATAAAAATTATGACGCCATTAAACACCCCGGCAGATACCCCGACAAAGAAAGAAGGCGATACTATTAACGTAGGAATTATAATACTTAATCTATTCCTTGGTGCCGGCCTTCTGTATAGCGTGTTGGTGGCTGCCATGTTTTTGATGCAGCGAGATTTTATGTATTTTCCAGACCAATCAAAGCCTGACCCCAGCATTAGCGTTGCACCTGAAATGAAGGTCGTTAATTATAAAACGTTTGATGGGGTAGAGCTTTCGTCTTGGTATTACCCACCCCGGAATGAAACATTCCCGGTTATTATGCATTTTCACGGAAATGCCGGAAACATTGGTAGCCGTGCCAGCAAGGCAAGAATGCTGATAGACAAGGGCTATGGCGTATTGCTGGCGGAATACAGGGGCTATGGCGGAAATTCAGGGACTCCGGATGAGCCTAATTTGATGTTTGACGGTAAGGCAGCCGTCGATTTTCTTGCCAGTCAGGGAGTGCCCACCTCTCGTGTGGTTGCTTATGGCGAATCCTTGGGGTCGGGAATTGTGGTTAGCCTTGCCATGGATGCGGCATTTGATGGAAAGCATTTCAAGGCAGTGGTGCTAGAGGCGCCATTTTCTTCTGCGGTTGATGCCGGACGTGCGCATTATCCATTTTTACCAGTTGGCATTCTTATGAAGGACAGGTTTGAATCAACTTCGCGTATTAGCGCCATACGCGCACCGCTTTTGATTGTTCACGGCGATAAAGATGAGGTTATTCCCATAAACCTAGGCAAAAAGCTTTTTTCAGCCGCACTTCCGCCAAAAGAAGCCAAATGGATACCCGGTGCCGGGCACAATAATCTTTATGAATTTGGTGCCGGAGATGTGGTATTGGAATTTCTGCAAAAGGTGTCTTTGGGTGGGGAGTGATTCTTTGAAAATCGCTTTTAAATACCCTAGAAATACATAGGCAACGACCTCTGCGCTCTAGTGATTGTTTATAACTACAGTCTAACTATTTGATATTGTTAAAAATAATACTATGTTTTTAAGCAATTCTATAATTGATTGTGGTTACCTTTTACTGCTATTTAATGTTATATTAACCATAATAACGGCCCCCTGTGTGGGGCTGAATAGTTGCGTTTGCAGTAATTGATACTTTTGACAACGCTAGGCAGGGCAACGTTCGGGCTTAAGATATTTAAGATACTTAAGATGCTTTAGATAAAGGAAATTAGGGATTTAAATGGCACTTACAGCCAGATCCTTCACCTCAATAAACAACAACCTACCAAGTGGCCACATGCCATCTGGTGGGCGCAACATTGCGTCTGTTTCCAGCCCACAGGTTGAAGGAATACTTGCCAAAGGCGGGGTAGGCCCAGAAGAAAGCTTTGTCTTTCAGGATTTCACAGAACAAGGTTTCCACAAGCGTCGTGGTGACGAACCAGTAAAAAATACTGCCAGCAATTTTGAAGCACCCAGCTCATCCTTTGCCTATCTCATAGGGCAAGAGCAGCTTGATAGCGAAAAAAGCAAGACGCCACAGTACGGCACGGCTTCTTTTCGCAATGTATTAAGCAGGGCCATATCCGCGTATGAAAACACCGCAATGGTCATAAGCGGTACCATGAGCTCCAGAGGAACCTCATTTTCTCTTTCGTTGTAAAACCTTGAACTTTAGCTGTGATTTTGGTCACAGCCTGCCTTTAGGCCCATGCATTATCATTGGTACAATGATTTGTAAGGAGCAGAAAAATGCTGGCAGGAATGCTTGGCTCAATAATTTCTGGACTTAATTATAATTCTCAGCGTGTAGGCGTTGCTGCGGATAATATATCCAATGTATCCACCACAGGCTACAAAGCAGCGTCGGTAAAATCCAGCACGCTTGTAACCGGGCAAACATCAATTAATGCGTATTCGGCCGGCGGTGTGCAGACGGTTAGCCATCAACTGGTTGATGTTCAGGGGATTATTGGTGCGTCAACCAGCAAAACTGATTTGGCCGTTTCCGGCAGCGGTTTTTTTGCGATTAAATCTTCACCGTCAAGCAGTGAAATTCTTTATACCCGTGACGGGTCATTTAAACCAAACAACGAAGGATTCCTGGTTAATTCTTCCGGGTATTATCTTCAGGCAAATAATCCTTCAACCGGAAACCTTGAAGCATTAAATGTTAACGGTACTGTGGGGGCGGCTACCGCCACTACCGATGCAAAAATTAGTGTTAATTTGCCAGCGGGTGCAAATGTTGGCGATGCACAGACGATTAATCTTCAGGCTTTTGATACCTTAGGTGGGGAACTTAGCGTCCCTGTTACTTTTGAAAAAAAGAGCACGTCTGTTTTTACCCTTTCGGTTGGAGATATAATCGATAACAATTCAGGCGCGACAATATCCACACCAACTGAAGGAAATGTGTCTGGTCCGGCTTATTCGGTTGATGTGTTCTTTTCATCTGATGGATCAATAGGCGGCTATGACACCGATAGCGATGGGGTAATAGATTCCACCTCGCCTCCGGGAATATATTTGTCGTTTAGCACGCGCCCGTCAGGCGATATTTCTATAAATGCTGACTTAACTGGCACAACGTCATTTGCGGGCGATTTTACCATAAATTCGATTGAGGCAAATGGTGCGGCGTATGGATCGTACAATAGCGTTGATATTTCATCAGACGGAACCGTATCAGCATCATTTAACAATGGGCAAAGTCGAGCAATTGGCAAAATACCCGTTGCGACATTTACCAATGAAAATGGGCTGGAGGCATTAAGCGGAAACGCATACAGAGAAACAACCGCTTCTGGTTCTGTAAATCTGCAAAATGCCGGCTCCGCAGGTGCTGGAACGGTGCAGGGCGGTGCGCTGGAATTTTCAACCACTGATATTGGCTCTGAATTTGTTAATCTTATACTTTCCCGTAATGCATATAGTGCCAGCCTCAAGGCACTAAGCACCGCCGAGGAAATGTCCACAGCCCTCATCAGGCAGGTTGCCTGATAAATTAATTAGTTAATAAAACAAGCTAAGGGCAAAGTTGCGCCCCAATCTATTGGCTACTTTAGGTGGCCTTTTTTTGTGTCTGGGGTTAATATTTTTCTACCATGGTGGTGATATAATCGCCTAGCTAATCACAGATAATATCTTTCAGGGAAGCAGATGCCATTTATTGTTAATTCCACTTTTGATATTGCCTTTTGGTTTTCCGATCAGGCGCTGAACGAAAACGAATACCTTCAGCCGCAAAAACTGCAGCGTTTGCTTTATTTGTCACAGGCGCATTATGCGGTTGCGTTTGATGAAAAAAAACTTATGCCAGCAATTTTTGTTGCTGATGAGCTTGGCCCCATAGAGCCAACAATTTATCAGGCCTTTTCTCGCGGTCGCCCCGATGTTGATGTGGAACTTTTTCTTCCTAATGATATTGAAATGTTTCTGGTAAGCATTTGGCGTCGCTATGGTCACCTTGATACCAATCGCCTAAACAAAATTACGTGTGATAATAACGCTTATTCCATAGCCTTGAGAAAGGGCAAACGGACAGAAATCCCGCTTGAGGCAATGATTGCCGCGTTTAAGGCAGCCCCAACCAAAGGCAACCCCACGGGCAATCCCATAATTGGCAATAAGGTTTTGGTTACACAAGACGGCGCACCGGTCACGGTCAAGGCGTGGGTTCCCGGAACAAAACCAACTAGCGAATAATTTATCTCTGAGCTATCTCTGAGCTATCTTTGGGTTATTTCTGGCCCCATTAGCGAATAGGGGAGCCATGTGGACATGGCCGGTATGTAAGTAACTAAAATGAGGAACAC
This sequence comes from Thalassospiraceae bacterium, assembly GCA_030638205.1. Classification (GTDB taxonomy): domain Bacteria; phylum Pseudomonadota; class Alphaproteobacteria; order Rhodospirillales; family Magnetovibrionaceae; genus DAOVVL01. The sequence continues at coordinate 6,074 of DAOWFB010000114.1, read as the reverse complement.
AAACAGCACCGCCACAAATGGCAATGCCGCCTTCACCACACGCATCAGGCTCATCCCTGTTATGCCCGATGTCACAAACAGGTTTAGACCAATGGGCGGTGTAATCATTCCTATTTCCATGTTCACCACCATTATTATACCCAAGTGAATTGGGTCTATGCCCAACTCCATGGCGATGGGGAACATAACCGGGGCAACGATTAGCAGCAGGCCCGATGGCTCCATAAACTGCCCACCCAAAAGCAAAAGCAAGTTAACCGCGATTAAGAAGGTGAACCAGTTAAAGCCAACTCCAACCATCCAGTCGGTGATAATTTGTGGAATGCGTTCCGATGTTAGTACGTGGGCAAACAAAAGCGCGTTTACCACAATAAACATTAGCATGATTATTGTTTTGGAAGAATCAACCAAAACCTTGCGGGTATCATCATGGACCATAGCCGGGAAAAAGCGGGTACCAATGAGCGCCAGATTGCGCCCCCATACGGGAATGCCAAAAATAAATGCAAGCGGATTTGGCATACCTTTTTTATATGGATATCCAAATAGTATTATTGCAACGGGCATAAGGCCAAACAAAGCACGATCGGTAAATGTGGTTTCGCTCATCACAAAGAACGAAAGTATCATCCAGACAAAATAAAATGAAACCGCATAAACAGACGCCATAAACCCGACCCGGGTTTTTTTGTTAGCATTTTCCGCAATCCAGCGAATATCTTTTAACGGCCCCATATCACGATAAACAAACAGGGCAATAGCAGCGGCGTAAACGGATGCCACGGCGGCGGCCTCGGTTGGGGTGAATACCCCGCCGTAAATTCCGCCAATAATTATTATAATCAGAAATAGGCCCCAACCGGCGTCTTTACCGCCTTCGATAAGTTCGGAAAAACCTTTCCACTCACCGGCCGGAAGGTTTTTAATTCTGGCAAATACATAAATAGCGGTCATTAACATTAATCCTGCGACCACGCCGGGAATAACGCCGGCCAAAAACATTCTTCCAACCGATACATCGGTAGCGGCGGCATAAACCACCATTACAATTGATGGCGGGATTAATATACCTAAGGTTCCGGCATTGGCTATTACGCCGGCGGCAAAGTCCTTGCTGTAACCAACCTGGCGCATGCCAGCGATTGCTATGGTTCCGATGGCCACCACGGTTGCCGGGGACGAACCAGAAAGTGCCGCAAACAACATACAGGCCAAAACACTGGCCATGGCTAAGCCGCCACGAAAATGCCCCACCGTAGCTATGGCAAAGCGGATAATGCGTTTTGCCACACCGCCGGTTGACATAAACGATGACGCAAGTATGAAAAATGGAATTGCCAGCAAGGTATAATTTTGCGAAGCGGTAAATAATTGCAACGCCACCGATGAAATTGAATCGGTTGAGAAAAATGCAATTATTATAAGGCTGGAAAGGCCAAGCGATACCGATATGGGAACACCAAGAAACAGAAGTGTCATAACCAACGCAAAAAGAATTAAAGATTCCATATTTTTGTCACCTTATTCCTTTAACGTGTCTATGTTTTCGGCGACAAGGTCTTCGGCTTCGTGTCCGGCAATCATTAATTCGCGTTCGTCGCGCCATATCTGGATAAATGCTTGGGCACAGCGATAGCTGAAAAGGGCCAATCCCAACGGTAGTATTATGTATGCAATCCAACGCTGGACACGTTCTTGCGTACCAAATAATTCTTGAATCCATTCGGGGTAACGTAGGTCATCAAGCCCAATACCAAGTTGGAAAAATTTGCTCCAATAAAAAATCGCACCGCCACGCGCCTGTTCGGCACCTAAATATTGTAACCAGTCGCCGGAAAGTAAAATTACACCATAAAGAATGCTGCAGGCCGCACCAAACAGGGCAACTGGCTTGAAAACTTTTTTTGGAAGAAGGCGTATAAGCGCATCAACCCCAAGGTGAGATTTGGTTTTAATGCCGTAACTCATACCGAAAAGTATCAGCCATGCAAAAAGTATGCGGGTAAACTCAAGCGCGCCACCCCATCCGGTGTTAAAACCGTAGCGGGCAATAACTTGTGCGAATGAAACCAGCGTCATTAGGGCAAGAATACTTGCAAGGATATTTTCTTCTATCCGTAAAACCAAATCAGGCTTTGCGCGCTCGACAAAAAATAATAGGACGAGAAATATCAGGATTGCAATTGTCAGCCCCATACTATTTATCCCATAAAATTAAATAATTGTCTGATGTTAAGGCAATTCCGCCCGGATACGCAAATACCCGGGCGGAAAAACTTAAATGCCAATATTAGTTAGATGCAACCGCAGCATCGATCACGTCTTGACCGATATCCTTGGCAAATCTGGTCCATACTGGCTTCATGGTACCAACCCATACTTGGCGCTGAGCCGGGGTTAGCTCGCGGATTGTGCCGCCAGCCTTGAGAACATTAGCCCGGTTCATAGCTTCCTTGTCGGCAACCTTAGCGTTGGAGGCGACTGTTACCTCGTTAGCAATTTTCAGGAACTGATCACGTGTTTTGCCAGGAAGGCCATCAAGCCATTCTTTGGAAGTAACAAACAGATAAGCCAAAACCTGATGGTTGGTTTCGGTTACGCCGTCTTGAACTTCAAAGAATTTCTTGGTGTAAATGTTTGACCAAGAGTTTTCCTGACCATCAACAACACCAGTTTGCAATGCACCATAAACTTCTTTGAAAGCCAACTTCTGGGCAGAGCCACCCAAAGCTTCAATCATGGCAACAGCCACGTCAGAAGTTTGCGCGCGGAATTTTAGGCCATTACCATCAGATGGTTTGATAAGTGGTCTTTTGGCGGTGAATTGCTTCATGCCCGAGAACCAATAACCAAGACCCTGATAGCCGCTACCTGATACAGCACCAAGCAATTTCTGTCCGTGCTTTCCGCTAGTGAATTTATCGAAAGCAGTTTTATCGGTAAACATGAATGGAAGGTCAAACACACGATACTTAAGTGTGTATGCTTCAAATTTTGAAAGCGAAGGCGCAGCTAGCTGAACGTCGCCCAGCAACAATGCTTCCATAACTTTGTCATCATTATAGAGGGTAGAGTTAGGGAACACCTCCATGCAGGCAGTGCCGTTCATTTCTTTGTTTACCCGTTTTGCCAAAAGAGCAGAAGCATCACCCTTGGGGTGGCCGGTTGCAGCAACAACGTGTGAGAATTTAATAACCGTTTCCCCGGCATCACATTCATTGGCCGAAGCAGTTGTGGCGGTTGCAGCAGTTGCCGCAAATACGCCTGCGGACATGGCCGCAATTTTTAGAAAACGCATAATTATTCCTCCGTGTTTTAAATTTATAGTATTTTTATATAATTTGGTGTTTTGGGAAGCCCTTTATATCCAAATTTCATATAGATATAGCCACATCTATATGAATAGGTAAATGACAAGATATACAAGTAATATTAATATCACCCACATAACCATTAGCCCAGCAGGGGCGCTGCGAGCAAGGGCCCCACGGGGGCCGTGGTGTTCAAAAAGAATGCTTATTATCCAGCTAACCGATTTGCTGCGAACGCTGGCAAAGGTACCCATGGCATTGCCAATTATAACCGTTACGGCCCTTTCAATGCGGGTGCCCAGTTTGCGATAAAACCAGTCAGTATCCAGCGTTATGGTCATGGTGCGTTTCATTAACGGCAGGGTCACAAAGAACGCCAGCCCGGAAAATAGCAGTATTTGCAGCATTTCCATAACGTGGGCATATGTATATGGCTGATATTCGGTTGGGAACGGAAGCATGGCGTAAAGCGGGTCTGGATAAACACCCAATGCCACACAGAGGAAGGCAAATACAATCATTGCCGCCTTCATGTTCCATGGTGGGTCTTTTGGCCTTAGGCCACTGTCTTTTTGGAAAAACACAAACCATGGAAATTTAATACCGGCATGCAGGAACACCCCGGCACTGGCCGCCATCATCCAGAACCAAGCAAAGCCCAACCCCATATCGGCAGCCGCCTGTGTGGTCATGGATTTTGATATAAACCCGCTGGTCCATGGAAACGATGAAATAGCCAGCGCACCGATAATACCGCAAGTGGCAGTTATGGGCATGGATTGGAATAGCCCACCCAAATCAGTGCATTTTCGCTTACCCCCCGTCATATACATAACCGAACCGGCGCTCATTAATAATAGTGCCTTATATATAATGTGGGTGAAGGCATGTGCTGCCGCACCATTAATTGCCATTTCGGTGCCGATGCCCGCACCAACCAGCATAAAGCCAACCTGATTGATAATAGAATACGAAAGAATTCTTCGCATGTCGTTTTCTAACAATGCGTAAATGATTCCATACATAATCATATAAGCCCCGACCCATATTAGAACCTCGGTTCCGGGGAAACCTTTTAGCAAAACAAATACAGCCGTTTTGGTGGTGAAGGCCGAAAGAAATACGGTGCCAGACCATGATGCTTCGGGGTAGGCATCGGGCAGCCATGATGAAAATGGTGGGGCGCCAGCATTAATAAGGAATCCTACCAACATCATCCATGTGCCGAAACTGCCAAGCTCCATGGCGGTAAATTCTATGGAGCCCGTATCGACCACATGGGCAACCACGCCGACCATCAAAATTACCCCGCCCAGCAGGTGCATCATTATGTAGCGCATGGATGATTTGTATGAACTTTTCGTCATGGCCGACCAAATAACCATTGAAGAGCCAACTGCCATTAGTTCCCAAAAAATAAACATGGTTATAAGATCGCCCGCAAAGGCAACGCCAATGGCGCTACCGGCATAGGCAAACGCCGCCGACATCTCCACAACCGATTTTTGGTTTAACGCAAACAATCCGCCGACAAGCGCCATAAGCGCAAAAATTGTTGCAAATAATCTAGAAAGATTATTTCCTTCAACCAGTTCAAGCTGAAAATGAAGAAACGGCACCGTAAGCGATATCCCGTCGGGAACAGCTTGCACCAACCACAATGTAACAAGCGGCAGTAAAATTATTAGAGATTGTTTTACCCGTTCAGAAACAAAGGGTAGGGCAAATGCGCCTAGTATTAATACTAGTCCGGGCGGGATACCCAGTGATAGCGGGGCATCAATCATAATAATCATCCCCCCGTTTAATAATTAACCCTAAAATCTTAGCCCCAACCACCATAATCACGCAGGTAACAAGCCCGTACCAAGCAAAGAACCCAAATGTTCCTTCAATTCCAAAATAAACATGGGGGTGAGCAAACGCGCCTAACGCCACCATAACCACCAGCAATGCAATCCCACCTATCCACAATTTTTTGATGGTTTGTGGCCTAACTAGCCAATGCATATCCTTTGGCTTTGATGGTGGGGTCACCTTATGGGGCTGTTGGTCGGCCATTTTTTATAGCCCTCCGGTTATTGTTTGAGCCAAGGTTTCAGCAAGACCAAGAGGAACATCAGGGAAGAAAAACAATAAAACTGTACCAAGCGCGGTTAAGGATAATGCAATTACCACTGCCACGGGAGCTTCACCATGAGGATGGCTTGGTTTTTCTTTTTCCGGTTTGAAAAAGGCTGAGTAAACTATGGGCAAGAAATAAGCAGCGTTTAAAAGAGTTGATAAAACTATTACGCCAACGGCAAACATCTGCTGGGTTTCAAGCGCACCCGATAAAATATACCATTTGGAAACAAACCCAGCCGTGGGTGGCAAACCAATCATCGAAAGCGCACCAATGGCAAAGGCAGCCATGGTGAATGGCATGCGCCTACCAATTCCATCAAGCTGACTTATCTCGGTTTTGTGGGCGGCGGTATAAATTGAACCTGCGGCAAAAAACAACGTTATTTTGCCAAATGCATGTGCTGCAATGTGCAATGCCGCACCCATAATTGAAATTGGTGCAAGTATGGCCGCTGCCAAAATAACATATGAAAGCTGGCTAATGGTTGAATAGGCAAGCCTGCGTTTAAGGTTGTCTTGTTTAAGTGCAATTATTGATGCGGCAATGATTGTGTATCCGGCAATGTAAATTAACCAGTTGTCGCTAGTTTCACCATTCAGCAAATCAATGCCGAATATATAAACAATAACCTTTAC
>DAOWFB010000029.1 GCA_030638205.1 Thalassospiraceae bacterium | reverse complement strand
GGCCCATTTTGGCCTTGATGGGGCGACGGATAAACCGCTGCGAGGATTAGATGTGGTTGATGTTGGCTGCGGTGGTGGGATTTTGTCGGAACAAATGGCAGCCCTTGGTGCCAATGTTACCGGCATTGATGCCGGGGCAAAAAATATTGAAATAGCAAAAATCCACAGCAAAAAAAGCGGTCTGGATATAAATTATATAAATGCCCTGCCCGAAGATTTAATGACTGAGGGAAAACGCTTTGATGTTGTGCTGAATATGGAAATTATAGAGCACGTTTCCGACCCGGAAATATTCATGGCAGCCAGTACAAAACTTTTAAAAGAAAACGGCGTAATGGTTTTATCAACCCTCAACCGCACAATTAAATCATTGCTGTTGGCAAAAATTGGCGCTGAATATATTTTGCGCTGGTTGCCAGCCGGAACCCACACATGGGGAAAATTTATTAAACCATCTGAACTGGCACGTCTTATTAGACCACATGGAATGGAATTTACAAAAATTGTAGGCGTAATTTACAATCCGCTAAAAGACAGTTGGTCAATTTCAAAAAATGATCTTGATGTAAATTATATGGCTTTTGCCAAACATAAATAATGGGCAGAAATAAATTGGCTTAGTTATTTTTACCGCCGTTTGCGGGTATGCGAACGAAATCTACCCCATCTTCTTCTAGCTCTTTTTCTTCCGCGTCCGTTGCGTTTCCATAAATGCCGCCTTCTTCGCGTTCGCCGTTGTGCATGGCGCGGGCTTCGTCGGCAAAATCATCACCGACGTTTTCAAAATTTTCTTCGACGTATTCTCTGGCTTTGGTTGCGGCCTCTAATATTTGTTGTGCAACTTTTTGTGCGCGCGCCTCGGTAGTAGAGACTTCGGTAGTGGATGCTTCGGTAGTTAATGTATCTGCATCATCGGCCGCTTTGCCGATGCTAGGTGCCATCGGTGCCTTGGTAATTTCTGTTTTGCCGCAATAGGGGCATTCAATATCGCCAGATGCCGACTGTTTTTCATAAGCTGCGCTATCACGGAACCAGCCGTCAAAGCTGTGCTCGTCACAGCATTTTAATTGATAATGGATCATTGTTTTGCCTTATGGTTCGCCTTGGTGGTTCGCCTCAGTTCAACGCAGTCGTCGATTTTGCCCATAAATATTTAAGGGAATGGTTAAAATGGAAAAAATAACCATTTTAAGAACCGTCAAAAGGCTGTTCGTTCATAAGGGACGGTATTTTAGCCCGGACTTCCAACACTTTATTAGGATCAATTTCTGCCATTATAACCCCCGGTTCACTGCCGCCATCGGCCAATATTTCCCCCCACGGGTCTATTATCAGCGAGTGGCCAAATGTTTGGCGGCCACCCACATGGTCGCCAGTCATATGGTTTCCAGTTTGGGCCGGGGCAAAAATATAACATCCATTTTCAATGGCGCGTGACCGCAACAATGTATGCCAGTGGGCACGGCCAGTGGTGCGGGTAAATGCGGCGGGTACGGCAATAAAATCTGCCCCACTTTGGGCAAGGGTGCGATAGAGATGAGGAAAGCGCAGATCATAACACGTTGTAAGGCCCATTTGCCCCCAAGGCAGATCAGCCGAAACGGCCTTTTCCCCGGGGGTGAAGGTTTCGCTTTCTAAATATTTTTCGCCATTACCCAAATCCACATCAAACATATGTATCTTGTCATAACGTGCGGCAATTTTTCCATCCGGTGAAAACACAATCGCCCGATTAACCAAACCATTACCGGTATCTATGGCCCCCGTTTTTATGGCCCCCGTTTTTATGGCAAAGGTTCCGCCATGTAGCCAAATTCCAAGACTGTGCGCAAGTTCGGCAAATGCGGCAATGGCCGGATGGTTTTCTTCAGGCTTGGCATTGGAAATAATATTTTCTTTGCCCCATGTCATCATGGAAACGTTTTCAGGTGCCATGACAATATCAGCACCCATGCCTGCCGCCTCGCGCACCAAGGCAGACGCGGTTTTTATATTTTTATCCATGTTGTCGGATGAGTTTGTTTGAACAAGGGCAACATTAAATTTGGGTGCATTGTTCATGTTCATGATAGCCGCTTCGCTAAATACCCAGCATTGCGTTTAGTTCGCCATCGAAATCAAGCTCAAACAAATCGTCGCTACCGCCAATTGGTTTATCGTTGATAAAAATTTGTGGAACGGTACGTCCACGGGAACGCTCTTCCATTTCGCGCCTTTTATCCGGGCTCATCATGACGTTGATTTCCTCGAACTTAATACCCTTCTTCTGCAAAAGGCCTTTGGCCCGGTGGCAATAGCCACAAATGGGGGTGGTGTAAATCTCTACTTTGGCGGTGCTGGACATAAATCAAATCTCTTAGGTTGTGGGTAATTATAAGGTTATTCTAATATATAGCCCCATAGCCATAAACCGCAAGTAGGTTGCTTTATTTAGGCCCAGAAACCAGCGCAAGAGTAAGCACATCAACGTTTTTAACGCCAGCCTTAATAAGGGCGCGGCTGGCGGCCCGAACCGTGGCCCCGGTGGTCAACACATCATCCACCAGCAAAACCGACCTTCCCTGCAACTGGGATGCATTTTTGACCGGAACCTTGAAAACCCCACGAACGTTTTCAAATCTGGCCCGGCGACTGAGATTACCCTGACTTGCTTTCTTGGCTCCATGAACGGGAATACGGCTGAGCAAGTCATATGCAAAGGGCTTGCCCGAGCGTTTGGAAAGCTTGCGCGCAATTTCAGCAGATTGGTTATAGCGCCTAGAAAAAAGCTTTTTTCGTGAAAGCGGAACCGGGATTATTAAATCACAATCATCAATTAATTCCTGTCCGGCACGCATCAGCATTGTTGCAAAAAACCCGGCCCATTCTGTTTGATCGGCGTGTTTAAAGGCCAAAACCATTTTCCGCGAAGCATCGTCATAAACAAATGCGGCCCGGGCGCGACCAAAGGGTGGTGTTTCCCTGGCACATGGCCCACATATTGCCATATCTTTTATTGGGCCATCATCTGTGGTGGATGGGCCTGAAAATTCACCAGAGAATTCAAATGGATGCCCACAAATAGAACAGCCTGAACCGGAAATGTCGGGGTCTGAAATAAACGTCACTTTCTCCCAACATTCAGGACACAGCCCGCCGGGCGGGCCGACAATAGCCCGGCAGCCCGGACAAGTCGGTGGCAACATTACATCCAACAATTGCCTTGCCCCAGAAATGGCCCCAGAAATAGTTTGGCTTTTTTCCATAACCAACACCTTATCAATCAGCCGCCTCTGTGTCATATAAGAGAAATGAGCAAAAATGCCCCCCATGAAACCGCAATGCAGGTTTTTGACCGAAACACCGTCTGCCGCCATCGAGACCGCGCGGCGGCGCACCTTTCTGAACATGATTTTCTGTTTATGGAAGCGGCCGACCGCCTATGTGACCGGCTAGACGATGTAAAACGCAAATTTGATACCGCACTTGACCTTGGCTGTCATGGTGGTGAGGTGGCAAAAAATCTAAATGGGCGCGGCGGCATAAAAAATCTGACCCAAACAGATATTTCACCAGCCATGGTGGAATTGGCAGAAAAAACCGGGCATTCGGCAATGAAGATGGCAAGCGTTGTGGTAGATGAAGAAAATCTACCCTTTAATGATGCATCATTTGATTTAGTGTTATCAAATTTGTCACTGCACTGGGTAAATGATTTACCGGGCGCACTTATCCAAATAAGAAAATCATTAAAACCAGATGGGTTAATGCTGGCATCGGTTTTTGCCGAACGAACATTGTGGGAATTACGCGAAAGTTTAATGACAGCAGAAATTGAAATAGAAGGCGGCATGAGCCCCCGTATTTCACCCTTTGCCACGGTGCAAGATTTGGGCTCGCTTTTAGGCCGGGCCGGATTTGCGCTTCCAGTATTAGATACCGATACAATTACCGTGTCGTACCCCGATGCGTTCAAATTAATGGCCGATCTGCGTGGCATGGGTGAAAATGGTGCGGTTAGCGCAAGACGTAAAACATTTACCCGCGAAGATACAATTTTGCGGGCCGCCAGTTATTATCAGGAAAAATTTGCCGATAAAGACGGTCGCATCCCGGCAACGTTTGACATTGTTACCATGACCGCATGGGCACCGGGGCCAAACCAACCGCAACCGCTAAAACCGGGTTCGGGTGAAATTAATCTTTCATTGGTGCTCGGCGATAATGAGGGCGATGATAAGGGCAAAGATGAAATTTGAAACCCCGCTCATAACCGGAAAGCTGATTAAGCGTTACAAGCGTTTTTTGGCCGATGTTGAATTGGATGATGGTTCGGTTGTTACCGCGCACTGCGCCAATTCAGGTTCCATGTTTTCGTTAAACGTTCCCGGTTCCAAAGTATGGCTTACGCCCAACGATAACCCCAAACGTAAACTTAAATTTACATGGGAAATTATTGAAATAAATGACGCATTAGTCGGCATTAACACCCAACACCCCAACCGCATTGTGGCTGACGCCATCGCGGCTGGTGAAATTTCTGAGCTAACCGGTTATGAGAACCTAAAGCGCGAGGTTAAATACGGCGAAAATTCACGCATCGATATTTTGCTTAGTTCTGAAGGCAAGCCAGCCAAGCCTAATTGTTATGTCGAGGTTAAAAACGTAACCATGAAACGTGACCTTGCCCCCGGTGCACCCGCTGAATTTCCAGACGCGGTAACCAAGCGCGGGGCCAAACACTTGGTCGAACTGGCAAACATGGTGCGTGCCGGAAACCGTGCGGTAATGTTTTATTTGGTGCAGCGAAATGACGCCAAAAGCTTTACCCTGGCGCCCGATATTGACCCAACCTATTCAGCCGAATTTACCAATGCAACCCAAGCCGGGGTCGAGGTTGTGGCCTATGGCTGTCACATAACCCCTTTGGAAATAGGCATTTCCGGGCCATGTATAATTGAGAGCCATTGAGACCTAGTGATTCCTGATAAAACACCTATATTCTAATAACCAGATAACCTAATGCAATAACCTAAAAAGTTGATAATAAATGCACGAAGCAAAAAGAATAGTAATTCACTCAAGCAATGATTTTGACGGCATGCGCCGGGCTGGAAAGCTGGCCGCTGAAACGTTGGATATGATAGCACCCCATGTGGTGCCGGGCGTCAGCACCGATAAGCTAAACCGAATTTGCCATGAATTTATTATAGATAATAATGCCGTGCCATCACCGTTAAATTATCGCGGCTATCCAAAATCCATTTGCACATCCATCAACCATGTTGTCTGCCACGGCATTCCCGGCGATAAAAAATTAATAGATGGCGATGTTTTAAACATAGACGTAACCGTTACCCTTGACGGTTGGTTCGGCGATACGTCTCGCATGTTTACCGTCGGCAAGGCAGGCGTGAAGGCACGCAAGCTTATTGACGTTACGTTCGATGCCATGTGGAAAGGCATTAACGTGGTCAAGCCCGGTGCCACCACTGGTGACATTGGTCATGCCATTCAGGAATACGCCGAAAGCCACGGCTATTCGGTGGTGCGCGATTTTTGCGGCCACGGATTAGGCCGGGTGTTTCATGATGCACCCAACATCATGCATTTTGGCAACCCCAGCGAAGGGGTAAAATTAAAAGAAGGAATGTTTTTTACCATCGAGCCTATGATTAATTTTGGTAAGTACGATGTAAAAATACTTCAAGACGGCTGGACCGCAGTAACGCGAGATAAAACACTATCGGCCCAGTTCGAGCATTCCATCGCCGTAACCAAAGACGGTTTTGAAGTTTTCACCAAATCGCCCGCCGGGTTAGATAAACCCCCATACGATTTATAGAAAACCTGGCAATAGATTATGGGGGCGTTATGGGGTCAGACGATAAAAAAGAACCGCCGCATTACGCCGGACATCGCGCCCGCCTGCGTGAACGTTTTATAAAAAGCGGGCCGCACTCCCTGCCCGATTATGAATTAGTTGAATTATTGTTGTTTAATTCCATGCCCAGGCGTGATGTAAAACCGATAGCCAAAGCATTAATCAAAAAATTTAGCTCGCTGGCCGGTATTTTAGATGCCGACATAAAAGAAATTTCCAGCGTTGATGGAATGGGCGAGGTTGCCGCCATCAATTTAAAAGTTGTGCGCGAAACCGCCACCCGCATGTTGGGCCAAGAAATTATGGACAAGCCGGTGCTTGGCAACTGGCAAGCATTGCTTGGTTACTGTCGTGCCGCCATGGGCGGGGGAAAGGTTGAACAATTTCGCATTTTATTCCTCAACCGCAAAAATGTTTTAATTGCAGATGAATTGCAACAAACTGGAACCGTTGACCACACCCCGGTATATACGCGCGAGGTTATAAAACGTGCGCTCGACCTTGGAGCCAGCGCATTAATAATGGTTCACAATCATCCCAGCGGCGACACCACACCATCGAAGCCCGATATTGAAATGACCATGGAAATACAAGACGCCGGGCAAAAGCTGGGCATAGCGCTCCACGACCACGTAATAGTTTCAGCCAGCGGCCATACTTCGTTTAAAAGCGAGGGGTTGTTGTAAAATTGACCTCCCCCGCACAACCCACCCTTTCACCCCTAACCGTGTTCAGGGTCTTTACCCCGTTCGCGCTGGGATATTTTCTTTCCTACACCTATCGCACGGTTAATGCGGTAATTGCGCCTGATCTTGTGCTTGACCTTGGCCTTAACGCCAACGCGTTGGGGCTTTTGACCAGTGCGTATTTTTTAAGCTTTGCCGCATTTCAATTACCCCTTGGCATATTGTTAGACCATTACGGCCCGCGCCGGGTTGAGGCAACGCTTTTGTTGTTTGCCGCCCTAGGTGCTGCGATGTTTGCGTTGGCCGAAAATATACCGGGGCTAATAATTGCCCGCGGGCTTATCGGTTTTGGGGTGTCGGCCTGCCTGATGGCATCATTCAAGGCATACGTTATGTGGTTTCCCAAAGAAAAACTGCCGCTGATAAATGGTTTTCAATTAATGGCCGGGGGCATGGGCGCGTTGGCCGCAACCCAGCCGGTTGAAATGCTTTTAACGCTAACCGATTGGCGCGGGGTTTTTTGGCTATTGGCGGCAGCAACATTTGTTTCAGCCATGATGATTTTTTTCATAGTCCCCGATGGCAAACACAAAGAAGGTAACGCCACGCTGAAGGACGCGATAAAGGGTGTAGGACTGGTTTTTTCCAGCCCGCTTTTTTGGCGGGTCGCACCCATAACGGTAATGAGCCAAGCAACATTTCTTGCAACCCAATCGTTATGGTCGGGGCCGTGGCTACGCGATGTGGCTGGCATGGCCCGTGATGATGTGGCGTTTGGTTTATTTTTAATAGCGTGTTCAATGATTTTTGGGTTTTTCTTTTGGGGGGTTTTGTCCGAACGCCTGAACAAGATTTATGGTATTCGCCCAATGGCGGTTAGCTTGTTTGGAATGGTGTCATTCACCATCGTACAGGCGGTGCTGGTAACACAACCAATTGAATGGGCAGTTGGCATATGGATGGCTTTCGGGTTTTTTGGCACCAGCGGCATTATCGCCTACGCCGCATTATCGCAATCGTTTCCACATGGTCTTGCCGGGCGGGTTAATACCGGAATTAACCTATTGGTTTTTGTAATGGCCTTTGCCGGGCAATGGGCAACCGGGGTAATTATCGACCTTTGGCCCGTAGGCACAGATGGCGGCTACAACCCCCATGGCTACGCTTGGGCTTTTGCGGCTCTGATGACGCTTCAGCTAACAACCCTTGGCTGGTACGCCGCCTATCAAAAAGGCGGAAAAACGGTTAAGCTTTAAGCCAAAAAATACCTTGTGGTGCTGGTCGTAGCTCTGAAAAACCTGTATAGAATCAGCACGCCAACCCACCGGAGAAATGTTTGATGATTCCGCGTTATTCCCGCCCCGATATGGTCAATATTTGGGAACCAGCTAACAAGCTAAGAATATGGTTCGAAATCGAAGCCCACGCCTGTGACGCGCTGGCCGATCTGGGGGTAATACCCAAAGCCGCGGCCAAGGCCGTATGGGATAAAGGGGAAAAAGAATACACGCCCGAGCGCATTGCCCGCATAGACGAAATTGAGCTTGAAACCAAGCACGACGTAATTGCGTTTTTGACCGAGCTTGCCGAACACGTTGGCGATGAGGCCCGCTTTATACACCAAGGAATGACCTCATCTGATGTTTTGGATACCTGTCTTTCGGTGCAGATGATGCAAGCGGCTGATTTATTATTGGCCGATATTGATGATTTGCTGGGCGCACTTAAAGCCCGGGCGATGGAAACCAAAATGATGCCGACCATTGGCCGCAGCCACGGCATCCATGCC